>JAJZSM010000215.1 GCA_021849765.1 Actinomycetes bacterium
AAAAAAAAAGGGGGGGGTGTGATGCCGTTCGAACTGACCGAGACCCAGCGGGCGATCCGTGACGTCGTGCGCGACTTCGCGCGTCGGGAGGTGGCGCCCGGCGCGCGTGGGCGCGACGAGAGCGGTGCATTCCCTCACGACCTCGTCACGCGCCTCGGTGCGCTTGACGCAATGGGGATCACCGTGCCCGTCGCGGACGGCGGGCTCGGCCTTGACACGATGACCCAGCTGCTCGCCATCGAAGAGGTCGCGGCCACCGACGCTGCGCTCGCGTCGATCTACACCGCGCACTTGCTCGCCCTCGAGGTCGTGTCCCTCGGAGCCACGCCCGAGCAGCGTCGGCGGTACCTGCCCGGGTTGGCGGGCGGCTCGCTGCTGGCCGCTTTCGCGCTCACCGAACCTGACGCCGGTTCGGACATCGGCTCGATGTCCACCACGGCGGGCCGCAACGGCGACGGGTGGCGCCTGACGGGGGAGAAGACCTACATCAGCAACGCCGCCGAGGCCGATTTGCTCGTCGCCTTCGCCAAGACCGATCCGTCGGCGGGCGTTCGCGGGATCAGCGCCTTCTTCGTTCACCGAGACAGCCCCGGTCTCTCGTTCTCCTCACCCCAGGAGAAGTGCGGTATACGTTCGGCCGGGACCTACAGCGTCTACTTCGACGACGTTCGCGTGGACGAGGCCGACCTGATCGGTGAGCTCGGTCGCGGCGCGAAGCTCGCTCTGACGGCGCTCAACGGGGCGCGCATCGACGTCGCCGCGATGGCCAACGGCATCGCTGCGCGGGCGCTGCAGCTCGCGACGTCCTACGCAACGAGCCGTCGCCAGTTCGACGGGCCGCTGCGCGACTTCCAAGCCGTCCAGTTGATGCTCGGCGAGATGGACGCGCGACTTGAGGCCGCGCGGGTCACCGCGTCGTGGGCCGCCGCCGTCAAGGACGCCGGCGGCGAGCTGCGCCGGGCCGGCTCAATTGCCAAGTGGACCGCCACCGAGCACTGCTCGGCGATCGTGGACATGGCCGTGCAGGTGCACGGGGGAGCGGGCTTCATGCGCGAGTCCGAGGTCGAGCGGCTCTACCGAGACTCGCGGATCCTGCGGATCTTCGAGGGGACTTCTCAGATCCAGTTGCTCACGATTGCCGGCGTGCTCGCTGGGCGCTTCGACGCGACGGCCGAGGCCGTGGCGTGAGCGCTTGGCCCGTTGCCACGGGGCCGTTGGCCGGAGTCCGCGTGCTCGACCTCACCCGCGTGCTCGCCGGGCCCTATTGCACAGCCCTGCTCGCCGACCTCGGCGCCGAGGTGATCAAGGTCGAGGCGCCCGGGACCGGTGACGACGCGCGCTCCCTCGGGCCGTTTCGCGACGGCGAGAGCGTTTACTTCTCGATCCTGAATCGCTCCAAGCGAAGCGTGACGCTCGACCTCAAGCGGGTCGAGGCCCGTGCGGTGCTGCTCGATCTGGCCGAGCACGCCGATGTGTTCATCGAGAACTTCCGCCCGGGCGTCGCCGATCGCCTCGGGATCGGCCACGAGACCGTGATGGCGCGCAACCCTCGACTGGTCTACGCGAGCATCTCCGGCTTCGGCCAGAGTGGACCGCTCGCCCAGCTGCCAGCCTACGACCTCGTGATACAGGCAGCGTCGGGGCTCATGAGCTTGACCGGCGAGCCCGACGGCGAGCCGATGAAGGTCGGCGAGTCCATCGGCGACCTCGTCGCCGGGCTCTACGGGGCCTTCGCGATCACGACGGCGCTGCGGGCGGTCGAGCGCACCGGGCGCGGTGACTACCTGGACGTCGCGATGCTCGATTGCCTGATGTCACTCGAGGTGACCGCCCAGAGTCAGCTCGCCGCTTCGGGGGTCGCGCCCAGTCGCGTCGGCAACCGTCACCCGCTGACCACGCCCTTTGGCACGTACCGGGCCCGCGACGGTCACGTGGTGATCGCCGCGGCCAACGACGAACTCTTCGCGCGCGTGGCGACGTTGGTCCAAGACGCCGACCTGCTCGGCGACGTCCGCTTCGCTGACGACGAGTCGCGCACCGCCCACGAGACCGTGCTGCGTGAACGGATCGAGGCGTGGACCTCGTCGCGCACGGTCGACGAGGTCGTCGCGCGCGCTCGTGAACTGCGCGTACCGTGCTCTGCGATCCTCGATCTGGGCCAGGCGATGGGCGCCGAGCAGCTCGCCGCGCGCGGTGCGGTGTCCACGGCGCACCACCCGGTCCTCGGCGCGGTTTCCTACATCGGCCAGCCCGTGCGCTTCGCGTCCTTTTCGCCCGCTGACCCGTCACCGAGCCCGCAGCTCGGGGGCGACACCGAGGACGTGCTTGCCACGGTGCTCGGTCGAACCGTCGACGAGATCGCCGAGCTGTACCGGGTTGGTGCGCTCAGCCACGAGGTCTTCGCGAGTGGTCGCGAGAGAGGAAAGTAGGGGGAATGGCAACCAACAGTAAGGAACCGGCAGCCCGGCGCGGGGCACTCGACGTCGAACAGCACGGCATCGACTACATCCCACCGGAGCACCGCTTCGGCAAGCCCTATCGGCTGTTGACGCTCTGGTTCGCGGGCAACGTGCAGATCACGACCCTCGCGACCGGTGCGCTCGCGGTCGTGCTCGGGCTCAATCTCACGTGGGCGATCGTGTCGATCCTCATCGGGAACCTCATCGGGGGGCTCTACATGGCGACCCACTCGGCCCAGGGGCCGCGTCTGGGCGTGCCCCAGATGATCCAGAGCCGGGCCCAGTTCGGCATGTGGGGTACGTCGCTGCCGTTGCTCATCGTAATCATCATGTACCTCGGGTTCTTCATCTTGAGCAGCTACCTCGGCGGGCAGGCCCTGTCGAGCCTGTTGCACGTGACGACCAACGAGGGCATCATCATCGCGAATGTGGTGGTGCTCGTGGGCACGTGGTTCGGTCACAACTGGATCCACGCCTACAACCGGGTGATGGCGGTGCTGTCGCTCGGCATCTTCCTCGCGATGATCATCCATTTGCTCGGTCACATGCCCACGCACCTGCCCAAGGGCTCGGTGAGCTACGGCACCGTGCTACTCGTGATCTCGATCGTCGTCTCCTGGCAGCTCACCTGGGCGCCCTACGTGTCGGACTACTCGCGCTACCTGCCCGAGGACACGGCGCCGATGAAGACGTTCTGGTACACCTATATCGGCTCGGCGGTCGGCGCGTCCTTCGTGATGATCGCGGGCGCTCTGGCCTCGTTGACGGCCTTCAACGCGATGTCCGCGGATGCGCCCCTCTACCTCGCGGGACTCTTCCCTTCGGTGAAGTGGCTGTTCCTACTCATCATCGCCGGTGGGGTGGTGTCGATCAACATGGAGAACCTCTACGGTGCGTTCCTCACACTCTTCACGAGCATCTCGCCGTCGGGCGAGAGCTCCCAGGGTGCCAGGGGTCGCATCATCTCCACGACGGTCATGGCGTTGGTCGGGACCATCGTCGCGGTCAACATGAGCGCGAACTTCTCGGTCAACCTGACGAACTTCATTGTCTTTCTGCTCTACCTGCTCATTCCGTGGACGGCGATCAACCTCACCGACTTCTACCTGATCCACCACGGCCGCTACGACGTGAACCAGTTTTTCCGCGTCGATGGCCGCTGGGGTCGGGTCAACTGGACCTCGGTAGGGATCTTCGTGGCGACCTTGCTCGTCGAGTTGCCCTTCGTGGACAG
>JAJZSM010000216.1 GCA_021849765.1 Actinomycetes bacterium
GACGTCGTCGATCGGGCGAAGCGGATCATCTACTTTTAACGAGTTCGTGGTGTCAACTACGGTGTTCGCACCGATGAGAGGGAGACCATGACCACGCGATCCGACGGACGTAACAACGACGAGGCCCGTCCACTGCGGTTCATCCGCGACTACACCGAGATGGCGGCGGGCTCAGTTCTCGTCGAAGTCGGCAGGACGAGGGTGCTCTGCACGGCATCGGTCGAGACCGACGTGCCGCGATGGCTTCGAGGGTCGGGGCGCGGTTGGGTGACGGCCGAGTATTCGATGCTTCCCGGATCGACGCCCGAGCGAGCGTCACGTGAAGCGGCGCGCGGCAAGCAGTCCGGGCGCACCCAAGAGATTCAGCGGCTGATCGGGCGATCGTTGCGCACGGTTACCGACCTCACGCTGCTCGCGGACGTGCAGATCATCGTTGACTGTGACGTCCTGCAGGCCGATGGTGGCACGCGCACGGCGTCGATCAGTGGGGGATACCTGGCGCTGCACGATGCGATCACGCGCCTCGTCGATGACGGCACGATCCGCAGCCACGCGCTCACCGACCTGGTGGCCGCGGTGTCGGTGGGCATCGTCGACGGGGTGCCGATGCTCGACCTTCCCTACGAGGAGGATTCGTCAGCCGAGACCGACATGAACGTCGTGATGACCGGCTCGGGTGGTTTCGTCGAGGTCCAGGGCACCGCGGAACGCACCGCCTTTAGCCGTACGGAACTCGATCAACTCTTGGACCTGGCCTCAGAAGGGATCACGTCGATCCACGAAGCCCAGCGACTCGTGTTGGCGACGCCGCCAACCCCTCGGACACGATGATGGGACTTACGTTTGTTCTCGCCACGGCCAACGCGCACAAGGCCAACGAGATGCGCTGGGTGCTCGCCGAGGTAGGCATCGACGTGGCGGCACGGCCCGCCAACGTGCCGGATGTCGCTGAGACGAGTGACACCCTCGAAGGGAACGCGTTACTGAAGGCACACGCGATCTGCGTTGCCATCGGCCAGCCGGCGATAGCCGATGACACCGGCCTGTTCGTCGATGCCCTCGGTGGTGCACCCGGCGTGCACAGCGCCCGATACGCCGGACCGTCAGCGATCGACGCCGACAACGTGAGAAAATTACTGAGCGAGCTCTCAGAGGTCGACCGTGCGGATCGGGTCGCGCGATTCCGTACCGTCATCGCGGTGGCGTACCCAGACGGATCGGCGTTGACCGTCGAGGGTTCCCTTGACGGCTGGATCGTCGAGGAGCCTCGCGGGGAACGAGGTTTTGGATACGACCCCGTGTTCGCGAGCGCGGCGTTGGGCGGGCGGACCCTCGCGGAAGTGACCGCCGACGAGAAGAATGCCGTTTCGCACCGGGCGCGCGCCCTGGCGGCGTTGGCCGCGCGACTCGGGTCGTGATCGGTGCTTCACGGAGCGTTCACCTTTAGGCTGGAACTGTGAACGACGGCGTCCTACCCATGTTTCCCTTGGGGATGGTGGTCTTCCCACATCAAGTGGTGGGGCTGTGCGTGTTCGAGCCCCGCTATCAAGCGATGTTGCAGGAACTCCCCGACGACCAAGAGTTCGGCACCTGCATGATCGAAAGGGGTGCCGAAGTCGGCGGCGGCGAGGTACGCACGTGCGTCGGCACGGTGCTTCGGATCCTGGGCTCTCAGAAACTGCCCAACGGCCAGACCCTGCTCAGGGTTGAGGGAACCCAGTGCGTCGAGGTGTCGGCGTGGCTTGCTGACGCGCCGTATCCGCGTGCGGTGGTTCACGAACGGTGCTGTGACGAGATCAAGATCGAACCGGCCCTGCTCAAGTCGACCGAGTCCGCCGTGCGCGCACTTCGGGCACTGCGCAGCGAAGTGGTGACCGAGGAGTCGCTGCGCCATGACTGCGCGATGGACCCGAACCCGTCGGTACGTAGTTGGCAGCTCTGTGCGATGACGCCGATGTCAACGCTCGATCAGTTCAAAGTCCTGAGTTTGAGCAATCCCAACGACCGACTTCGGCTCGTGGCCGAGATCTGTTGCGAGCGATACGGCGATTATCAGCGGCTGTTGGCACGTGATTCGTCGCCGTATCTGCTCGGCTAGTGGACCTCGAGTAGGTCGACAACGAAGATCAGGGTCTCGCCCGGTGCGATGACACCGCCAGCACCGCGCTCGCCGTAGCCCAGGTGAGAAGGAATCACGAGGCGACGTCGTCCTCCAACTCGCATACCCATCACACCCTGGTCCCAGCCCGTGATGACGTAGCCACGGCCGAGTGGGAATGCGAAGGGTTCGCCGCGATCCCACGATGCGTCGAACTGTTGGCCGGTCGATGCGCTCACGCCGACATAGTGGACGGCGACGGTTTGCCCCGCCGCGGCGACGTCCCCCTCACCGACGACGAGGTCTTCAACGATCAGTTCGGTCGGTGGTTCACCGAGGTGCGGCTCAACGAGAGGCTTATCAGTCACGGTTCGCAATGCTACCGGTGACGTGCGCTGCCCGTGACGACACGAACGTTGCGAGCCTCGCGACCCTTGGGGCCGGTTGCTTCGTCATAGGCGATGGTCTGACCCTGACTCAGGGTCTTGAAGCCATCGCCGACGATGTTGGAGAAGTGGATGAACAGGTCGTCGCCCTTCTCGTCACTCGCGAAGCCGAATCCCTTGGAGTCGTTGAAGAAACTGACCACCGCGTGTCCCGCGGCCGACCGCTTTGTCGTACCCGAGGTCTTCAACTCGCGGTACTGCTCACGTGGGGCTCGAGACGTCGACCGGTCAGCGGGGCGCGACGCGTCGGATCGGAACTCGTCGCGCGACGTGCGTGGCACGCGCGCTTCGCTGCGTGCGTCAGTCGGCGCGGTACGGCTGCGTCGAGTTTCGCTCCGCTCCCGTGTGCGTTCGCCGAAGCGGCTCGCAGAACGGTCGGCACTGTCACGCCGGTTGGATTCGGCTGGGCGGCTCGAGCGCGACCGCGGACGTTCGTCCAAAGACTGGGCGGCGGCAGCGTCGTCCACGGCGCCGAGACGGATCGCGGTCGCGTTCTGCGGGTCGTCGAGCGTGGTGGGGATGCCGAGCGATCGCTGCATCCGCTTCACGTGCCCGGCGACGTCATCACTCACGAGTGAGATGACAGCTCCCGTCGCGCCTGCGCGTCCGGTGCGACCGGAGCGGTGGAGGTAGTCGGTCGCCTGGGTGGGCGGGTCGTAGTGCACGACGACGGGTAGGAGATCGATGTGGATACCACGGGCGGCGACGTCCGTCGCCACGAGGACCCGCGTCTCACCGTTCTTCATCGCTCGCAGGGCGCGCTCACGCTGGGCCTGTGTCCGGTCTCCGTGTAACGCGACTGACGACACGCCACGTTCGCCGAGCTGACGGGCGAGCCGGTCGGCGCCGTGCTTGGTGCGGGTGAAGACGATGGCACGCTCATACTGTTCAACGATGTCGGCCGTCACCTGGGGGCGCTGGTCGCGAGCGACCCGCCAGAAGTAGTGGTCGACGTCGCTCGGTGCCTCGTCGCCCACCACATCGTGGATGATTGCGTCGTGGGTGAAGGCATTCACGAGGGTCGCCACGTCAGGGCCCATCGTGGCGGAGAAGAGCATCACATGGCGATCCGATGGGGTCGCCCCGACGATGCGACGCACCGCGGGAAGGAATCCCATGTCGGCCATGCGGTCGGCTTCGTCGACGAC
>JAJZSM010000217.1 GCA_021849765.1 Actinomycetes bacterium
CACGACCTTGTCGATGCCGGCGATGATGATCAAGGTGTCGGGCAGGGTGAGGCACATGCGCCCGTTGCCCTCGGACTCGATGATGGCGACCGAGCCGGTCTCGGCGACGAGGAAGTTGGCGCCCGAGATCCCGACCTCGGCGGCGAGGAAGCGCTCGCGCAGGTGGGACCGCGCGGCCCGGGCGAGCTCGTCGGGGGCGCTCGAGAGGTCGGCCGGCGCCGCGCGGCCCCACTCGCCCATGTGTTCGAGGAAGATGGTGCGCACCTCGTCGCGGCTGCGGTGAATCGCCGGGACCACGATGTGGCTCGGGAGGTCGTCGCCGAGCTGGATGATCAGTTCGGCGAGATCGGTCTCGTAGGCGCGCACCCCGTCGAGTTCGAGCGCCTGGTTCAGCTCGATCTCGGCGGTCGTCATGGACTTGATCTTCACGACGTCTCGTGCGCCGCTCGCCTCGACGAGCCCGCGCACGATCGCTCGCGCCTCGGCCGCGTCGCGGGCCCAGTGCACGGTGCCACCGGCGCGGGTCACGTTGGCCTCGAACTCGATGAGCAGGTCCGACAGCTGTACGAGGGTCTGGTTCTTGACGGCCTCACCGGCGAGGCGCAGGTCCTCCCACGTCTCGAGCTCGGCGACGCGCGCGTTGCGCTTGGCGCGGATGGTCGTGGTCGCGTTGGCGAGGTTCCTTCGTAGCTGGGGGTTGGCGAGCGCGACCCGGGCGCCGTCGCTGAAGGCCGGCGAGCCGGTGAAGCTGCGCGTCATCGCGGCTCCCCACTCGAGGCGAGGATCTCGGCGAGGTGGATCGTCTGGAAGGGTGGCGGGTCCGCTCCGTGGGCGGCGACGGCGCCGATGTGGGTCAGGCACGAGTTGTCCGTCGCGCAGAGGTACTGCGCGCCCGAGGCCGCGACGTCGGCGACTTTGTCGACGCCCATCGCGGCCGAGGTGTCGGGGTTCTTCACCGAGAAGAGCCCTCCGAAGCCACAGCAGCTGTCGGGGCGCTCGAACTCGACGAGCTCGAGTCCTTCGACCGCGTGCAGCAGCCGCAGGGGTCGGTCACCGACCCGTTGGGCGCGCAGCGAGTGGCACGTCGGGTGGTAGGCGACGCGGTGGGCGAAGCGGGCGCCGACGTCCTCGACGCCGAGCACGTCGACCAAGAGCTCGGTGAACTCGTGCACGCGCGGCGCGAAGTCACGGGCTCGCGTGGCGAGGTCGTGGTCGCCCTCGTCGGTCGCGACCTCGGCCCAGAGGTCGCGCATCGTCACCGTGCAGGACCCCGAGGGCACGACGATCGCGTCGGCGTTCGCGAAGCTCGAGAGCACCGACGCGGCGAGTGCCAGCCCCTCGCGTCGGTAACCCGCGTTGAGGTGCATCTGGCCACAGCACGTCTGGGGTTCCGGGAAGACGACCTCGTGGCCGAGCCGCTCGAGCACCGTGACGACCGCGCGACCCGTGCGCGGATAGATCACGTTGTTCATGCAGGTGACGAAAAGCGCGATACGCACGGTCCTCCTCGACGACAGTCGAATTGTACGGTTCCTCCGGATGATTGCGAGGGAGATGTATCGGGCCCCAAACAGGCTGGCAAAGTCCGTGCTGCGAAACTGGTCCAGGTCACTGGTAGGAATGGGAGGTGATGGAGACGCCCGCTAATGCGTGGAGGTGCCGCCATCATGATTGTCGGTGTGGCGACGGCCATAGTTGTTGAGATTCTGGCGGCGAACCGCGTCATCGTCTCATTCACTCGAAGTGTTGAGATCCGTCTCTCCGCTCAGTTCGTGTTGGTTGGCCTCCTTGAGTTCGTCATCGGGTGGAGGAAGGGTCACCGAACTGGCTCGCAAGGTCTTGCCGCAGCGGTGAGTCCGAGACCGTACGGCCTCGAGGTGATCGCGGGAAGGTGAACCCCACGTCGAGTTCGGCAGCAAAATGGCTCACCGGGTTCGCACGAACGTGGGCAGGGGAGTTCGCCGCAGGCCAGCCTGGCGCCACGAACCGGGTCACGACCGCGATGTCGACGAAGCGACGATCGCCGC
Source organism: Actinomycetes bacterium (assembly GCA_021849765.1). The sequence goes on from JAJZSM010000217.1 coordinate 2,028, forward strand.
GAGTCCGTCGGCGGGCACTTGACCGAGTCACGCGCCGGCGTCGCTTCTTGCAATCAACGTGAGTCACGCTGCTCGTCACTACTCAGTCCGAATCGAGGCGTCCGGCGACACGCCCACGACGGCGTTTCCGGTAGCGGACAAGAGACATCATTGCGAGAATGAAGAGAGGTACGGTCAGTAGCCACATGATGATCCCGAGCTGAAACAGCCAGTGCCAACCGATGAACTGTCCGAGAAGGAGGAGGGCCGGCCCTCCCCACAGCGTCGACCGGTACGCCACTTGGAATCTCTTGAACGGGATTCCCACGGACTTCGGGTCACGTTCTTCCTTCGACGCAAACCCGATTGATCGGACGCCAGTGATCGCGAGGAGTAGGGCCATTGCAATCACGCCGACAATCACAATCATCAGTCAACCACTAGGTGGCCTTGCCATGCGATGTCGAGAAGGTACGTTCGCCAGCACGGTGACAAGACTTGAGGGCACAATCCTGGGCGATGTGGCGAAGGGCCACCGCCAGCAGAAGCCGTTACGGGAGGGGCGCAGCGCCCCAACGGTCGATGTACGACTGCGACGCTGGCGCGGCGACCACATCAGCGAAGTAGTCCGACGCGTGCGTTCGGTCACTACGCCGTAGAGCCGAACTCTCTACCAACACCTGTGTCACCCCACCGTAGAGCTCATACGTTGAGTTCGCAGCGAAGTGAGACGTACCGTTGGTACGTCTCGTGAAACTTCTCGCTGCTGCCCGCGCAGTGTTGTCTAGCGTGATGAGCGTCGTGACTTGGACATATCAGTGAGGATTCGGAGGCCGTATCGCCTCGCCCACCGATAGATGAACTGGCCCTCCCCCTGATCACACGAAGGGTATGGTCGCCATTAGGGGTGGTGCTTGGCGCGCGCCGCGGCCTCGAGGACATCCTCGGGCACGACGGTGCCCGGACGGTTCGCGGGGTCGTGGGTGAGGAACCGGCCGAGCACCGGTATCTCGGTGAGCGACTCGGCGCGGAAAGTTGCGGCGACCACCGGCACGAAGCTCTCGGCGGCGGGGTAGACGAGGTAGCGCGGGAGCCAGGTCGGGTAGTACTTCGCGTTGAACTGCCAGAGCGACTCGATGGGTAGCACGCCCGAGAGTCGCTTCAGCGCCCAGCGCTCGACGCGGGTGAATGTCCCCTCGCCGCGCTCACCGTCGAGCACCGAGCGGAAGGCTGCGAAGTTGAGGCTGAGCCCGCGCGCCCCGCGCCCGCGTAGGTGCTCGATCGTCGAGCAGAGGGCGTAGTCGATGAGCCCGTTGGGGTGTTCGCCGGGGTCGCGGCGCATGAGGTCGAGCGAGTAGCCGCTGATCGCGGGGGAGGGCACGAACTGACAGACGGCGGCCGGCTGGCCGTCGGGGCTCGTCACGACGGTGAGCAGGAGCCCCTTGTCCTTGGGGTCGAAGAGCCGACCGAGCATCATCGAGAAGCCCCGCTCGCCCTCGCCGCGGCGCAGCATCGAGATGAGGTCCACGAGCGCGGGGACCCGGGCGGGGTCGATGGAGCTCGGGTCGAGGAACTCGACGGTGTAGCCCTTACGTGCGAGGCGCGTGCAGGCCTGGCGCAGGCCCTTCATCCTGCCGCCCTCGAGGCTGAACGTCTGGCAGTCCACGATCGCCTCGT
>JAJZSM010000218.1 GCA_021849765.1 Actinomycetes bacterium
ATCCCTCGATTGCCACGTTCGGCGCGGGTGTCGCGCTCGTCGTGTTCGGCACTCATTTGGGCTCGGCCGCTCCCAGCTCGCTGCTCGTCGGCTTCGCGTTAGCGGTCGTCGGCCTCCTCGGCATCGCCGGTCGCGATGCGGCCGCCAGACGCGAGACGAACGAGCGCGCCAGCATCGGCAACCTTGGCGACGCCTCGGACGCCGAATTTGAGCAGCGGCTCGTCTCCGCCTTTCGTCACGTTGGCTATACCGTCTATCAGCGGCGGGGACGAGAGGACGATGACGTCGACCTCGTGTTGGACCTCCCGGGTAGTCGTACCGTCGTCCAGGCGCGGCGATGGTACGCCGCAGTTGATCCCGCCGTCATCAAAGAGACGATCGCGAGTCGCTCCCACTACGACGCCCAACACGCCATCGTCGTATCAACAAGCGGCTTTACGAAGACCGCCGTCGATGTGGCCACGGCGAACCACGTCGAGACGTGGAACGCGAATCGGCTATCGGAATTCATCGCTGCCCAAGAGCTCGGCCCGACGCGAACTGGAACGCCGCTCCTCGGTCGAGAGCTGCGGTACGGCACCCCGGTGGTCCTGCGACGCAGCCTCGCGTTCCTCGCCGGCATGGCGGCCACGGGGGCGTCGACGAAGAAACGACGACGCAAGAGGTAGGGATGGGTGCGCGTGACGACCTCGAAGCGGCGCGCAATGGCCAACTGGCAACACGCGGCCCCGCGATGGTTAACTTCGCGCCGGCGCAGGCCGTGGGCTTTGACATCGTGCCGAGCGTCGTTCGCAACGAACTCTTCGCTACGAGGACGATTGGCACGAGGGCCATCAGTGCGAGCGCCCACGATCTGGTCGTTCGTCGTCGACCCGACGGTGCCCTCTATCAGTCGTGTGAGGCGTGGTGGGGAGACGACTTGGGAGCAGTACTCGACACGGTTCGTCGCCCGATGGCGCATCGCGACGGGCGGTCGTACTCGCCCAGCGGGCCGTGGACGGTGAGCGGAACGCTGTACCAGTTCGGCGCCGTGGACGGCCTCGAACGGTCGGCGTGGCAGTTTGATGGGTCATCAGTGCGAGGGAGAACGCACTCGTCGCCCACCACGACCGTAGAGCCACTCGATCTACTGCCACCAGAGGTCACCGCGCCGATCCGTGGCGGCCTGAGCGACGTTTGGCGCGAACATTCCAGGGATCGGGCGACCGAGTACCTCACCGCGATCCGCATCCTCGACCATCGAGTCTTGTTGCTCGAGGCGCATCGCACGGCGCGACGCCTCACTGCGTTAGTCAGTGCGGCGTGGGAACTCACGACGTTCGACGCGCCCATTGCCGCGCGCTCGCCAATCAGCTTCACGTGCATCGACGACGGCCCAACACCGATGCTCGATCGGCGAGGCATTTAGCAAGGCCATCGTCGCCAATGCGTCGCTCGAACCCCTCGACGGCCTTGGGTCGCGTAGAAGGTGAATTGCGCACCTGTATGGTCAGGGGATGCGGTCGAAATTCGAGCGATGGCGTCCCCGTGCGCGACGGGGCCAGTCCGACTCTCCCCGGAGCCACGCGTGCCACCAACGGTCCTGATCGTCGAGGACGAAACCAAGCTTCGCGATCTCATTCGCTCGTTCCTCGAGCGCGAAGGCATCACGGTACTATCGGCCACGACCGGCGCCGAGGCCCTGGCGCTCGCGTCGCACTCGGAGCCCGACCTCGTCGTGCTGGATCTGGGGCTGCCTGACATATCGGGTCTGGACTTGGTCACCGAGCTCCGTCGAGGCTCAGACGTGCGGGTGCTGATTCTGACCGCCATGTCGAGTGAGGAGGACCGGATCAGGGGGCTCGAGCTGGGCGCGGATGACTACGTCACCAAGCCATTCAGTCCACGTGAACTCACGCTGCGGGTCCATGCGATGTTGCGTCGTGGTCGGGGCCCTGACGAAGGATCCCACCAGCGCTCGTTCGGCAACGGACTACTCGAGATCGACGACGATCAGCACGAGGTCCGGGTGCGCGGCGTCCCGATCAGCCTGTCGCGCACGGAGTGGGGGCTGTTGAACGAACTCGCGAGGACGCCCGGACGCGTCTACTCGCGCTACGAACTGGTGAACGCCGTGCGCGGCTACGAATGGGGAGGCTATGAACGGGTGATCGACTCACACGTCAAGAACCTGCGACGCAAACTCGGTGAGGACTCTGCGCACCCCCAGATCATCGAGACGGTGCTCGGCATCGGGTATCGCCTCATGCCCCGCCGAGACGGCTCGTGACCACGTCGCCGGTGGATCGACGCTCCGAGTGGCTGGGACCGGTCGGACGCAGGCTCGCCATTGGCTCGATGCTCATCGCGATGACGTCGGTCGTCGCCCTCGCCGTGGCCACGGTCTGGCTGACTGACAGCGACATCACCAGTGCGGGCAATGACAACGAGCGTACGAGTACCACCGCACTCGTCTCGTCCATTCGGACCGCCTACGCGCGCGATCACGACTGGAAACCATCGGACTTGTCGGCCTCGACGGAACTCGCCCAGGCAATGGGACTGGGTCTGACGGTGCGGGTGCACGGCAGCACCTACGTGTCGCTGCCACCACCATCGGGTGGAGGTCCGACCCGCAGCGTGCCAGTCAAGGTCAATGGCCAGACGATCGCAACCGCCACCATCTCCTTCCCCGCTTCGGGCCTCCTGCCCGAGGAGGTGCGGTTCCGTCACTCGATCGAGCAGTCGCTGGCGATCGCTTCGGGACTCGCCCTGATCATCGCACTCGCGACCGCAATCTTCGGCTCTCGGTGGCTCGTGCGCCCCCTGCGCTCACTGACCTTGGCGACACGCCGGCTGGCGAGCGGTGATCACTCCAGTCGCGCCACCAACATTCGAGGGACCGGCGAAGTGGCTGAGCTCGCCATGGCATTCAACGGGCTCGCGGAGAAGCTCGAACGCGAAGACCACCTTCGTCGAACACTGGTCGCGGACCTCGCGCACGAATTGCGAACACCGCTGTCAGTACTGAAGGCGCAGATCGAGGGCATTTCGCTCGGCGTGATCGAGCTCGACCAGCACGCGGTCACCGCGCTCGGCGAGGAAGTCGAGCACGTCAATCGGCTCGTCGAGGACTTGAGCGTTCTCTCATCGGCCGAGGCCGCTGGACTGGCCCTCAACTTTGAGACGGTCGACCTCGCGCGCGTCACGTCCAACGCCGCGGCTCGCCTCGCGCCGCGCTACATCGCCAAGGGCGTGAACCTCGAAGTGCAGTTCAGCCCCGCCGCGGTCAAGGGCGACCCCAACCGCCTCGAACAGATTGCCGTCAACCTCCTGTCAAACGCCGTGAAGTTCACGCCTCCCGGTGGCACGGTCTGGGTCCGTGTCTGGGGCGATGATCACGAGGGAGTTCTAACGGTCACCGACACCGGGCGAGGGATTCCCGAGGACGAGCAGCGTCTCGTCTTCGACCGATTCTTCAGGGGCGCGAGCGCTCGGGACACGCCAGGTAGCGGTATCGGGCTCGCGGTGGCGTCATCGCTCGTCCACGCGCACCAGGGAACGATCTCGATCGAGAGTTCACCGGGCTCTGGAAGCACCTTTACGGTGCGCCTGCCTCGAGCCTGAGTTCCCGCGCCCAAAATTCCACACAACCTCCACACCACCCACACCG
>JAJZSM010000219.1 GCA_021849765.1 Actinomycetes bacterium
TTCCGATCTAGATGCGAACCGAATTGTTCGCGTTCTGGTACTGGATTGACGTGATGTCCTTGCCGTCAAGGTCCATGTCGAACCCGGCGTCGCGCAGGACGCGGGCCTTCTTTTCCTCTTGGGCCTTGCACCAGATGAACTCTTCGACGTCGGGGTGGTCGACGTCGAGAATCACCATCTTCGCTGCGCGGCGGGTCTTGCCACCGGACTTGATGGTGCCGGCCGACGCGTCAGCGCCGCGCATGAACGAGACCGGCCCGCTCGCGGTACCGCCGCCTTCGAGCAGCTCGGCGCTCGAGCGGATCTTGGACAGGTTCACACCCGCGCCCGAACCACCCTTGAAGATGATCCCCTCCTCGGTGTACCAGTTCAGGATCGAGCGCATGGAGTCCTCGACGGCGAGGATGAAGCACGCGCTTCCCTGCTGGGGCACGCCCTTCACGCCGATGTTGAACCACACCGGCGAGTTGAACGCCGCGCGCTGGGTGATGAGCAGGTACTTCAGCTCGGCGCGGAACGCCTCAGCCTCCTCGTCGTCGACGAAGTACTCACCGTCCACGCCCCACGTGGTGATCGTGTCGACGATCCGATCGACCACTTGCTTGAGGCTGGTCTCACGCTCCGGGGTCCCGAGGGTGCCGCGGAAATACTTCTGGGCGAGGATGTTCGTCGCGTTGAACGACCACGTCGACGGGACCTCGACGCCGAGTTGCTCGAAGGCGACCGATCCGTCGCGGAAGTTCGAGATGCGCGCGTCGCGACGATCCCACACCACCTGGTCGTAGGGATGACGGTCATCGGTCGTGAAGAACCGTCGAAGTCCAATTCCGAGCCGTTGCGGAGCGATAGCCATGTCACTTACTCTTTTCCTGTACGTTTCCGACACCACGCACCTCGACGCCGCTGGAGTGGGACAACCCGAAGATTCCCCCTAAACCACAATATGTTGTGGTCACTACACCGTTCGACGCAAGATGCTGTGTTATTACAGCACTGTAATTACATCGCGTCAACTCCATTTTTCACTATTCTCCAATGGCCTTGCGATTACTGAGGATTCGCCGCCAACCAACCCGGCGACCTCGACCGGGCTGGCTAGCCTGACCCTGATGGACCTCGCTCTCGCCCTGGACGCCGGCACGACCGGCGTGCGTGCGGTGGCCTTCGACCCCTCCACCGAGATCGTCGCCACGGCCTACCGAGAGCTCACCCAGTACTTCCCCGCACCGGGCGAAATCGAGCACGACGCCGCCGAAATCGCCGCGCTCTCGGTCCAGACCCTGCGCGACGTCACCCGAGAGATCCACGCGCAAGGTGACCACGTCGTCGCCGTCGGCATCGCCAATCAGCGAGAGACGACGGTCGCCTTTGACCGCGAGCGCGGCACGCCGCTGCACCGCGCGCTCGTGTGGCAGGACCGTCGCACCGCGCCACAGTGTGACGCGCTGCGCCTCGCGGGCCACGAGGCGCGCGTACGCGCCACGACGGGTCTCGTCATCGACCCGTACTTCTCGGCCACCAAGATGGCGTGGCTGCTCGAGCGAGGTGTCCTCGACAGTGCGCTCGCGCCGACGCTGGCAACCATGGACACGTGGCTCCTCTGGTGGCTGAGCGGCAACGTCGAGGGGGGCACGCTCGCCACCGAACCCTCCAACGCCGCCCGAACGCTCCTCATGGACCTGAATACCCTCGACTGGTCTGGCGCCATGGCGACGACCTTCGGCGTCCCGCTCGGCCTCCTGGCACCGATACGACCGTCGGCATCGAACTTCGGGTTCATCGATCGCGGCGTACTGCCCGAGCTCGCCGGCGTCCCGGTCACCGCCATGCTCGGTGACCAGCAGGCGGCCCTCTTCGGCCAGGCGGGTTTCTCCGCCGGTGTCGTGAAGGCGACTTACGGGACCGGTGCCTTCGTCATGGCCAACGCGGGGACGAGCATTCCCGACGTCGTGGACGGCCTGCTCACGACCGTCGCGTGGGACCTCGGCGCCTTCGGACCCGCGACCTACGCCCTCGAGGGTTCGGCCTTCGTCGCCGGCGCGGCCATCCAGTGGCTCCGCGACGAGCTGTGCGTCATCACCGCCGCCTCGGACCTCGAGCCCCTGGCCCGGCGGGTCGCGGACTCGGCGGGCGTCCAGGTTGTGCCCGCTTTTACGGGGCTCGGCTCGCCATTTTGGCGATCCGACGCGCGTGGCAGCATCGTCGGACTCAGTCAGTCCACGGGACGCGCCCACATCGCGCGGGCCCTCATCGAAGCTCTCGCGCACCAGGTGCGCGCGATGATCGACGCCTTCGCGTCCTCGGGCATGGTCTTGCGCGAGCTGCGCGCCGACGGTGGCGCCGCGCGCATGGACCTGCTGCTCGAACTCCAAGCGACCGGCTGTCGCCTACCCGTCGTGCGCAGTGCGTCACTCGAGGCGACCGCCCGAGGCGCTGGCACGCTCGCCGGGCTGAGTGGCGGACTCTGGCCCTCGCTCGAATCGCTCGAAGACCACTGGCGCAGCGATCGACGATTCGAGCCGGACGAGCCATCGGCGGTCGACAACGCGTATCGTTCGTGGTTGCGCGCCGTCGAACGGGCGTGAATCGCGAATGAGCCAGGGGGGGCATGTCGACCTATCAGACGACGCGAATCCGAGATGGATTGGCTTTCGGCGAGAGCCCTCGCTGGCACGAGGGACGACTCTGGTTCAGCGACTTCTACCGTCACGGCGTGTACACCATCGCACCTGACGGGAGCGACGAGCAACTCGCGTTCGAGGTCCCGGGTCAGCCGTCGGGTCTCGCCTGGCTACCCGACGGCGATCAACTCTGCGTCTCAATGACCGACCACCTCGTGCTCCGTGTCGGTCCGACCGGCACCTCGGTCCACGCCGACATCAGTGACTACTGCGGATTCTGGGCGAACGACCTCACCACCGGCGCGTCCGGCGTCGCCTACGTCGGCAACTTCGGCTTTGACCTCGATGACGTAATCGCGCGAGTCGGCTTCGAGGGACTCTTCGCCTCGCCACCGCCGACCACCAACCTCGTCGTGCTCGGCCCCGACGGCTCGACCCGCCAGGTCGTCGCCGACATGGCCTTTCCCAACGGCGCCGTGATCACACCGGATGGTTCGACGCTCATCATCGCCGAGACGATGGCCGGCCGTTTGAGCGCCTTCTCCATCGCCGATGACGGGACCCTGCACGACCGTCGAATCTGGGCCGAACTCGAATTCGCCGCACCCGACGGTATCTGCCTGGACGCCGAAGGCCAGGTCTGGTTCGCGAACGCCGCGACGAACGTCTGCCAGCGGGTGCGCGAAGGTGGCGCGGTCACCGCGACGGCGACGACCACCCAGACGGCATTCGCCTGCGCACTCGGCGGTGAGGACCGATCGACTCTCTTCGTGATGACCGCGCCGACGAGTAGCCGCTTCCACGTGGCCGACTCCCGACTCGGGGTGATCGAGTCGGTTCTCGTCGACGTCCCTGGCGTCTAGCGCTTAGTTCGCCCGTAGTTCGGGCAGCGCCCGGCGCAGTGACCGGATCGCCTGGTGCGTGCGGGCCTCGTTCTCGATGAGGGCGAAGCGTACGTGCCCATCACCACCGTGACCGAAACCGACACCGGGGCTCGTGGCCACGTCGGCGTCTTCGATGAGCTTG
>JAJZSM010000220.1 GCA_021849765.1 Actinomycetes bacterium
CGATGCGGCCATCGGGCGCGACGGTGACGTGACCATCGTCGTTCCGGCGGCGAGCGTGGCGAGGCTGCGGGGAAGCCGACTGGAGTTCGCGCCCGACGGCGGGGGTGGCCTAATTCTTGTCAATCCCAACGCGCCCACCGCCGAGGAACTGCACCCCGGCGTACCGGCAGACATCATCGCCTTCGGAGTCGACGGACCACTCGCCAAGCGCGCCATTGAGGTCCTCGAGTCAACGATCAACCCCTCCATCGCGGCCCACGGCGGCAACGCCGACCTAGTCGCCTTGGACGAGGAGAAGCGGGTTGCCTACATCATGATGGGTGGTGGATGTCAGGGATGCTCGCTCAGTCGGATGACGCTTTCTCAGGGCATCGAGACCGCGCTCGTCGAAGCCATTCCCGAACTGACGAGTGTCGTCGACGTCACGGACCACGCCTCGGGTGTAAACCCCTTCTACTCAGACGACCACTAGCGTCGGGAGTCGCCTGTCCTAGAATCGTGCGATGTTGCGATTCCTGACCGCGGGTGAGAGTCATGGACCGTCCTTGACGGTCATCGTCGAGGGCCTGCCGTCCGGTCTGGAGATCCGTGAGGAGCAGATCGCCGACGAGTTGGCGAGGCGTCGACTCGGTTTCGGTCGGGGCCCGCGGATGCGCTTCGAACGCGACGTGTTGCGCCTCACCGGTGGGATTCGTCACGGGCGCACCCTCGGCTCACCGGTCGCCATCGAGATCCTCAACTCCGAGTGGCCCAAGTGGGAGCTCGAGATGTCCGCGGCCCCGGGCGCACCCAGCAAGAAACTCACGGCGCCTCGACCGGGCCACGCCGACCTCGCCGGGATGCAGAAATACGGCTTCGACGACGCACGTGATGTGCTCGAGCGCGCGAGCGCGCGTGAGACCGCCGCCCGTGTCGTGGCAGGATCTCTGGCGAAGTCGCTGTTGGCGACCATCGGTGTCTCGGTGATCAGCCACGTCGTGCGCATTGGGTCGGTGGCCGCGCCCGCGGACCGGCGCCCTTCGGTTGGCGACCTCGCGACGGTTGACCAGAGCGAGGTCCGGTGCTTCGACGACGTAACGGCCCAGTTGATGATCACCGAGATCAAGGCGGCCGCCAAACAGGGGGACTCCCTCGGTGGTATCGCCGAAGTCATCGCCTACGGCGTGCCGGTCGGGATCGGCAGTCACGTTCACTGGGACCGCAAGCTCGACGGGCTTCTCGCCGGGGCACTCATGAGCATCCAGGCGGTCAAGGCGGTGGAGATCGGCGACGGGATGGTTCAGGCGTCCCAGCGCGGCAGCGTGGCCCACGACGCGATCGTCCGTGACGATTTGGCGTCGAGCGGTGGGGGATTCGCCCGTCGCTCTGACCATGCAGGCGGTCTCGAGGGCGGGATCTCGTCGGGCGCTCCGATCATCGCCAAGGTCGCGATGAAGCCGCTCGCGACGTTGAATCGACCGGTGCTGGAGACGGTCGACCTATCGACTGGCGAGTCGACGGTCTCGTTCAAAGAGCGCACTGACGTCACCGCCGTTCCCGCGCTGGGCGTGGTCGCCGAGGCGATGACCGCGCTCGTGCTCGCGAGTGAGACCCAGCGCAAGTTCGGTGGTGATTCGGTGGCGGAGTTCTCGCGCAACTGCCGCTCCTACGTCAAACAGCTCGGCGCGGCGCCCTCGGCGCGCGAGTAGTCGTGGCGCGGCTGGTCTTAGTCGGTCTGCCGGGGGCGGGTAAGACAACTGTGGCGCACGCCGTGGGTGAGCGACTGGGCTGTCAGGTCTTAGACACCGATGAGGTGCTCGCGACCATGGTGTCGTCGCCGGCTCCTGATTACCTACGCGCGGTGGGCGAGGCGCGTTTTCGCGCCGACGAGGTCGCAGCGCTGACCGCGAGCGTCGCGCACGAGGATGTCGTGTCCACCGGCGGCGGCGTCGTCGAGAGCGAGGCCGCCCGCCGGATCCTTGCCGCCCAGCTCACCCTCTGGCTCGACGCGCCTGATGACGTTCTCGTGGAGCGGGTGGGCGGCGGCGACCGACCACTGCTCGCCGGTGACACGCGTTCGGCGATAGCGGCCTTGCGGGCGCGGCGCGGCGCCTGGTATCGGGACGTCGCTCGAGCACGAATCGACGCAGCGGGGCCAATCGAGACGGTGGTGGAGGACGTGCTGCGTGCGATGATGGCCTCATGAAATTCGACGTCGTCTTGGGCGAACGCGGCTATGAGGTCCGTACCGGTGCCGGCGCGAGACATGAGCTCGCCGAGGTGATCGCTCGGCGAGCTTCGCGGGCACGAACCGCGGCGATCGTGACCTCGGCGGGCCTCGTGGACCAGTCCTGGTTTGACCTAGATACCGGCATTGACCAGCACGTGGTCGTGGTCCCCGACGGGGAGACGGCCAAGACCATGGCGGCGGTGGAGTATTTGTGCGAACGGTTCGTCTCGCTGGGTCTGTCGCGCGACGACGTCGTGGTGGGCGTCGGCGGCGGTGCGGTGACCGATCTCGCCGGCTTCGCCGCGGCGGTGTACCTGCGCGGCGTGGGTGTGGTCCAGGTACCGACGTCGCTGGTCGGACAGGTGGACGCGGCGATCGGGGGCAAGACCGGCGTCAACCTGACGGTTGGCAAGAACCTGGTCGGAGCCTTCCACCAGCCACTCGGCGTGCTCTGTGACACCGAGGTCCTCGACACTTTGCCCGAGCGCGAGTGGGGAAGCGGCCGTGGGGAAGTCGCCAAGTGCTGGCTCCTCGAGCGGCGCGACACTGACGCGATCGCCACCGCCACGAGTGAAGACCTGGTCGCGTTGTGCGTGGGGCTGAAGTCCACCATCGTGTCCGACGACGAGCGCGAGCAGGGGCGCCGCGCCCTACTCAATTACGGTCACACGCTCGGGCACGCGGTCGAACTGCTGGCATTGGCCCGAGACCCCGATGAGCTGCGCCACGGCGAGGCGGTCGCGATCGGGCTCGCATTCGCCGCTCGGTTGGCGCACGAACTCGGGCGGATCGACGAAAACTCGGTCCGTGGCCACGACGCCGTCCTCGACGCCTTCAAGCTGCCGAGATCGCTACCGGACGCGATGACGAGTGAGCGGCTCATCACGGTCATGCAGCGAGACAAGAAGGCGCACCACGACCTCACGTTCGTGCTCGATGGACCCGCGGGGTTCGAGGTCGTGACGGGCGTGGCGGTCGACGTGGTCACTCGGACCATCGATCGCTTCCGCCTGGAATCTTGATGCCGGTGCGAAGCGGCGATAGTGTGACGCCGATGACCACCGGGAGTTCGCGACTGTCGTCGGGACTAGCGGGGCCCAGACGCGAGGGACGGTGACGGTGGTCGAGGACCAGAGCGCAGCGACGCGGGAGTTGCTGCTGTTGTCGGGACCGAACCTCGACCAGCTCGGGGTGCGTGACGTCTCAGTGTATGGGTCGATGACACTTGAGGAGCACATCGAGCGGGTGCGCACCGCGGCCAAGCGGTTCGCACTCAGCGTTCGTCACGTGCAGTCGAACTTCGAAGGAGACCTCATCCAGGCCGTTCACGGTGCGCGTGGTCGCTCAGCGGCCATCGTGATCAACGCGGGGGCGTTGACCCATACGTCGTGGGCGCTCACGGACGCGTTGGCGATCTTCCCCGGGGTGCAGGTGGA
>JAJZSM010000221.1 GCA_021849765.1 Actinomycetes bacterium
CACTTCGACCTGCTCTACCTCTGGGCGGAGAAGCGCGACGATGCGGCTCCGTGGTGGAGTGAGAACGGAGCTTCCACCTACAACGACGCCACCCAGCGCCTGAGTCGGGCCTTCGCCAACTGGCGCAGGGGCAATGCCAAGTTCCCCACCTTCAAGAGCCGAGGCCAGAGTGGCTCGGTGCGCTTCACGAACCAGGCGGTCCGTCTCACTGACTCCCACCACGTGCGCGTCAGCCGTATCGGAGCGGTGAAAACCTACGAGTCCATGCGCAAGCTTTACCGACCCCTCGAGCGTGGGACCGCAAAAATCATGGCCGCCACAGTCACCCAGCGCGGTGGCAAGTGGACCATCTCCTTCACCGTCGATGTCCAGCGGGCCACCGTGCCCACCCGGGCTCCCGAAAAGGCCGTCGGGGTGGATGTCGGGCTCGCCACCCTCTACACCGGGGCCACGCCTGGGGGCGAGCACGTGCTCGACGTCGCCAACCCGCACCACCTCGGGCGAGCCGAGAAAAAGCTCGCCCGCGCGCAGCGCGTCGCCTCACGGCGCCAGGGTCCTCTCAATGGTGTCGCGCCGTCCAAGCGGTGGACGCGAGCCAATGGGCGAGTCCAGAGGACCCACGCAGGCGTGGCCAACGCACGCAGGAATCTCATCCACGAGACGACGACGATGTTGACGAAGAGATACGACGTCATTGTGGTCGAGGACCTCAACGTCAAGGGCATGCTGCAGAACCACTCCCTCGCCAAGCACATCTCTGATGCCGCCTGGGGCGAGTTCGTGCGCCAGCTGGAGTACAAGACCACATGGTACGGATCGACGCTCGTGAAGGCCGGACGTTTCTACGCATCATCAAAGACCTGTAGTCAATGCGGGAAAGTCAAAGCCACGCTGTCCCTTGATGAGCGGGTGTTTCACTGCGAGGCCTGCGGTCTTGCAATCGACCGCGACGTGAACGCGGCTATCAACCTGGCCCGACAAGGCCTGGCGGGGACAAGTTCCGTCACTGGACGTGGAGGGGAGGTAAGACCGGGCCGGCAGAACATCGCAGGCCAGGCTTACCCCGACGAAGCGTCTCTATGAACCGAAACGCCGACTTTGGTTGGCGCGTAGGAGATACTTCGAACGAACTCGATCTGGGGAGTAATTGCCGCGCCCCACGGTATCCCGAGTTTGCCGAAGGGGAGTCACTCTCGTCGCGTCGTGTCCGGGTCGAGGCCGATGGCGGTTCTCGTAGACTTGCGAAAAGCGTTGAAGGGAAGCACGTGCGACGCACGCGAATCGTGGCCACATTAGGACCAGCGTCTGATTCGGACGCGGTCATCCTTGATCTCGCCGCGGCGGGTGTCGACGTCTTTCGGCTCTCCATGGCTCACGGCGACATCCCCTCGGGAATCGAGCGACTGCGACGGGTGCGCGCGCTCGCGCCGGACCTCGCGATCATGGTCGACATTCCGGGCCCGAAGATCCGGGCCGGGTCATTCGGCACTGCGCCGGTCACCCTCGAGACCGGTGACTCGGTCGAGTTGGTCGAGGCGTTCGGTGAGACCTCGAGCGCCCAGCGAATCGTCGTCGAGCGCCAGGACGTGCTCACCCTGTTGCACGCCGGCGACAAGATCCACATCGGCGACGGCGGCGTCTCGCTGGAGGTCCTGCAACCGGGACCCACGGCTCGCGCGGTGGTCAGCGCCGGCGGCAACGTAACCGGAAAGCCGGGACTCTCGCTGCCGACCTCGATCCTGCACGACCGGCTGCCCACGGTCGAGGACCGCGCCCGCCTCGAAGCGCTGCGCGGCGAGGCCTTCGAGATCCTCGCGGTCTCTTTCGTCCGCTCGGCCTTTGACATCGTCTCGACGCGCACCGTCCTCTCGCGCGACGACGTCCAGATCATGGCGAAGATTGAGACCGCCGAGGGGGTTACCAACCTCGACGAGATCATCGCGGTCTCTGACGCGATCATGGTCGCGCGCGGCGACCTCGGCGTGCGCATGCCGATCGAGGAGGTCCCCCACCTGCAGAAGGACATCGTGCGTCACGGCATCCGCTACGCGCGCCCCGTCGTGGTGGCGACCCAGATGCTCGAGTCGATGACCCACGCCCAAGTGCCGACCCGCGCCGAGGTGACCGACGTCGCCAACGCGGTGCTCGACGGTGCGAGCGCGGTGATGCTGAGTGGGGAGACCGCGATCGGGGACGACCCAGTGGGCACGGTGACCACGATGGACCGGATCGTGCGCCGCGCCGAGGAGTCCTTTGACTACGCGACCTGGGGCGGGTCACTCGGGGTGCAGCAGATCGGGGCCGGCACCGAGTCCACGAGGATCACCGCCGCCATCACGGGAGCCGCCTGGCGCGCCGCGATGGAGGAGAAGGCCGTCGCCATCGTCGCGTGCACCCGGTCGGGCCTAACCGCGCGGGCGATCTCGCGCTTCCGCCCCCCGATGCCCATTGTGGCGATCACACCGAGCGAGGCCACCGCGCGACAACTCCACGGGTCGTGGGGTGTCCAGGAGATCTACCTGTCGCCCGCGACGGACATCGATGACCTCTGTGACTTCGCGGTGACCCAGATGAAGCTCTCGGGGACAGCCAAGCCCGGTGACGCGGTCGTCGTCATGGCTGGCTCGGCCTCGGGCGGGACCGCCATCACCGACACCGTTCGAATGGTGATGGTCTCGTAACGAAGGTCTAGCGACTCGCGAGCAGGCCAGCGGCCTCGAGCGAGGCGATCACGAGCTCGCCCGCATCGTGCGGGTTGAGCGCCACGGCGTCGACGTGGACCTCGGGGTGTGACGGCGGCTCGTAAGGTGAGTCGAGGCCTGTGAAGTTGGTCAGGTGGCCCTCGCGCGCGAGGCGGTAGAGCCCCTTGGGGTCCCGGGCCTCGGCCACGTCGAGGGGCACATCGACGAACACCTCAATGAAGCGGCCCGGCTCGATGAGGCTGCGCGCGCGCTTTCGGCCCGACTCGAACGGCGAGATCGCCGCCACGAGCACCACGTGACCAGCGTCGACCAGGATCCTGGTCACCTCACCGATGCG
Organism: Actinomycetes bacterium; assembly: GCA_021849765.1. The sequence continues at coordinate 3,040 of JAJZSM010000221.1, forward strand.
CCGGATGCTCTCGTCGCGTGCTTCATCGTCGTAGCCGAGGTCCTGGTTGAGTCCGCGTCGCAATGCGTCCCCGTCGAGGTTGTGCACCGGCACCTGGCGCTCGCGCAACAGGTCCTCGACGATGCTCGCCAGGGTCGACTTGCCCGAGCCGGAGAGTCCCGTGAACCAGATCACGAAGGGGGTCTGGGTTTTGGGGCGTGGGTCGTCTGCGTTCATAGGGCGTCGGTAGAGCGACTGTAGTACGCCGGTTAGGACTTGGCCGGACTGCGGCCGAAGGCCCGCGCCACTCGGATCGCCCGGGTGGCCTCGAGCTCGCGCACGGCGTCGATGGCGGCGCTCACCTCACCGCGTAACTCTTCACCCTGGGCGCGAAGCGCCGCGTTGTCGGCGAGCAGTGCCGCGATCTGGGCGTCGCGCTCGTCGAGGGCGGCCTCGTAGTGCTGGACGAAGACCCGTCGCTCGTTCATCAGGGGCTCTTCCCACCAACCGGCCGTTGGCACGGTGGCGTGGAACTCGTCGTGGCGCCCGTTGAGCGATCCGAGGAACTCGGCGAGCTCACGGATCGAGGTCGGGGGATCGGTGAGGATCGGGTCGCCGGTGGGGT
>JAJZSM010000222.1 GCA_021849765.1 Actinomycetes bacterium
GGAGGGACATCGCATCACGCCTCCTCGTCGGGGCCGACACCACGACATCGCTGGACCTGCCGTCTTGGTGCGGCGTTGCTTGGCTCGAGCATAGGTCTCAACTGCCCGTGATTCCAGGGGTGCTGGCCGCGCTCGTCGGTTCATCGCCATTGGACTGAGAGATGCTCAGCCAACTGGTCGGTGTCGATCCCATTCGCCGGGCCGTCATGCGTCGATGACGATCTCGCGTGGCGACCCCGTGAAGCACCCGCCACGTCGAAGTCATCGCCAAATGTTGCAACTCAGTGCACGCGCCGCAGATGAAGGGCGAGGCTTCGAATGACGAACGACAGGAGAAACACGGGCAAGAAACTCTTTCCCGTGCATCGGTAGACGAGTGTTTGGCCATCGGCTGCTTCGATCGCGACCGGGCGGCTCGAGCTACGACGGTGGCGAACTTGCAGGGTGTGGCGTCCGGGATCGATCGACACCGAGGTCGTGTGATTCATCTTAACGTTCCCGACCGACACGCCGTCGACGAGGATGTCGTAGGCACCACGCCGAACCTCGACGCCGATCGCCTTGTGGACCACTTTCAGGGTTGCCGTCATCGTCAACGCCACCTACTCCCGTGGGCGAGCCGACGGGGGATCTTCGTTCGCACCACCACTTCGAACCGTATCGCGACGGCGAATTCCGTGCTACCTCGCCGCGCACGCACGTACGTCGTGCGACCAAGCAGTCCCTCGTTGTGGCCGGTCCGTATGAGTATCCACGCTGCAGTCGCGCAGAATCAGCTCGACGACGAACAAGGGGCCGGGTGACTCCGCACTCGCCAGCCGGCCCCCTAGCCCAGCTGGCACGACGATCCGATTACCACTCGAACGTCGGCGGCGGCGTCGAATGCGCGTCCTCCCAGCTGACCACGCGGTTGCGCAGCGTGCCGAGCTTCTCGATCTGGGCCTCGACGACGTCGCCGGGCTTGAGGTAGTTCGCGAAGGGGTCGTCCGTGCTCGCCGCGACGCCCGCGATGGTCCCCGTGGTGACGAGGTCGCCCGCGCTGTAGACCTGGGGTGAGTGGTAGGCCACGAGCTGGTTGATCGACACCGACATGTGGCTCGTGTTGGACTTCTGGCGGACCTGGCCGTTCACCCGCAGCTCCATGTCCAGGTTGTGGGGATCGCCGACTTCGTCGGCCGTGACGATGTAGGGGCCGATCGGACAGAAGGTGTCGATCGCCTTGGAGAACGAGAAGACGCCGGACTCCATCTCGCGGCGTTGGATGTCGCGAGCCGTGATGTCGTTGAAGATCAGGTAACCGGCGATGTGCTCGGCCGCCTGGTCGGCGTGGAAGAACTTGCCGGGCTTGCCGATCACCATCGCCATCTCGAGCTCGTAGTCCAACTCCTTCGTGAGCAGTCCCGGGTACACGACGGCGTCCTCGGGGCCGACGATGGCGTCGACGTTCTGGAAGAAGACGATGCCCTTGTTGACGGGGTGTGACCAGTTGACCCGCACGAGGTCCTGGTGGTGCTCGACGAAGTTCCCGGCCGTGTGGAAGAACTTCTTCGGCGTGATCGGGGCGCGAAGGCGCGCGTCGGCCAGGTTGACGACCTCGCCGGTCTCGGGCACGTTGCCCTCTTGCTCGAAGTAGGCGCGCATCGACGCACAGTCGAACTCGACGATGACGTCGCCGTCGAGGCGCCCGACGCGCCCCGCCCTCCCCGCGTCAAAGGTGACCAGTTTCATGACTTCCCCTCTCTGTTCGATGCAGACCAATCAGTATTCGCCCCGTCGGCGGCGACCGGAACCGGGACCCGGAACGTCCGCAGCATCAGCGCGAGCGTCTGGTAGTAGCCGACGAGGACGACGAGCTCGACGGTGGCCGGCTCGCCGCGAGCGGCCACGAGTGACGCGTACTCTTCGTCGTCGAGGTCGCCGCGTTCGAGCAGCGCCCGCACCGCGGTCCAGACCGATTCTGCGCCCGCATCGAGCCCCTCGGGGTGCCGGCGCGAGCGGATCGCTTCGAGCGTCGCCGCCTCGAGCCCGGCCGCGTTCGCGAGGCGCTCGTGCGCGAACCACTCGAAATCGCTGTGGTGGTGCGCGGCCACCTCGAGGATCGCCAGTTCGCGGTCACGATCCGCGAGCGATGAGCCGTAGCGAATGGCCGAGCCGAGCGACTGCAGGGCGCCGCCCACGGCGGGACTCACGAGCATCGCGTTGAACGGGCCCTCGAGGCGGCCGTCGGGAGCGATGATGGGCGACGTCGCCGCGTCGCTCGCGCGCGGGCCACCGACGATCGCGTCATAGACCGCGCGGCCGTCGCCGTCCAGGTCGTCTCGTTCGGGCCACGGCAGTCGGCCGTGCGTGGCGACGGTCACGACGCGGCTTCCGTAAAAGTCGTGCGCAGCTGGCCGAGCCCCTCGATCGCGCTCACGACGACGTCGTCGGGACCGAGGTAGCGCGGCGGCTCGCGGCGATGGCCGATCCCTGCCGGGGTGCCGGTAAAGATCAGGTCACCCGGCTCGAGGGTGGCGACCGACGAGAGTCGTGCCACCAGTTCGGGCACCGACCAGATCATGAGCGACGTGCGCGAGTCCTGCATCACCTCGCCGTTCAACTGGCACGTGATGCGCAGGTCGTCGCGGTTGGCGATCGATGCCGCCGACACGAGGTACGGCCCCGTCGGCCCGAAGTTCGCGAAGGACTTGCCGAGGCTCCACTGGGGCGACTGGCCCGCGAGCTGGACGTCGCGCGCGGAGAGGTCCTGGCCGACCATCAGACCCGCGACCTTGTCCCACGCGTCCGCCTCGCGCACGCGCTGGCACCGCTCGGCGATCACGACGACGAGCTCGACCTCCCAGTCGAGTTTCGGGCTCGCGACCGGCACCACGGCGTTCGGGCCCGCGAGACAGCTCGGGAACTTCGTGAAGACCTGGGGTAGGCCGCTCGTGTCGTAGCCCGCCTCCTCGGCGTGCGCGCGGTAGTTGAGCCCGATCGCGAACACCTGGCGCGGCGTCGGCACCGGTGCGCCCAGGCGAGTGACGTCCAGGGCCGCGGCGTCGGGCTCGACCGACGCCGACCAGTCGAGGAAGGCCGCCCAGTCGTCGAGCACCGCCGCGGGCGTCGGGCCGAAGCGGCCCGCGCTCGCGCGCGCCACGTCCGCACTGCCCGAATCGCCGAAGTTCAGCACGGCGCGGCCGTCGAGGTTGCCGAGGGTCGGGTTCATGCGCCGATCATCGAGTAGCCGCCATCGCACATGATGAAGTTGCCCGTCATGTGCGACGCGTCGTCGGTGGCCAGCCACAGGGCCGCGCCCGCCAGTTCCTGGGGTTCGGGCACGCGCCCCATCGGCGTCTGGGCAATGACCCGCTCGCGTCGGCCATTCAGCCAGTCCGAGCGCGTGAGGGTCGACTCGGTCGACATGAATCCCGGTCCGAAGGCGTTCACCCGAACGACGGGCGCGAACGCCGCGGCGTAGGACTTGGTCAGGCCGATGATGCCGTACTTGCCCGCCGCGTACTGCGGCGCCCGGGGGCTGCCGCGCACGACGACGGTCGAGGCGATGTTCACGATGTTCCCCCCGCCGACCTCGAGCATTCGCGTGCCGTGCTCGTGGATCATGTACATGGT
>JAJZSM010000223.1 GCA_021849765.1 Actinomycetes bacterium
GGAACCACCGATAGGCGATCTGGGGATGCACCCCTTGTCGGTCTGCCCACTCACTCAAGTTCATTGCTTCGAAGTCTTGCGTAGCGGTGTCACATCTGGTGGCAACCCTCGGATGATCGAGGGCACCCGATCACTCGTTAATTTTAGATCATGCGAGTTTCGTTCGGCGTCGACGACGTGGACGTGATCGATCGCACCTCGAATGACGCACCGTGATGTCCGACCACCCGCCACCCTCACCAAGTCATTGGACCCTGCGAGCGAAATTGCTCGGAGTACTCGGCACCCTCGTGCTCGTTGGAATACTCGTCGAGTCGACGCAGCCGGGGGTGTCGATCCCGTCGACGACGACGCCGTCGGCGTCGGTGACGACGTCGATCAAGTTCCACCATCCGACGACGACGGTGACGACGAATCCGGCGTTCACCACACCGTCGGCGGCCCTGAACCAGCGGGCGCGCGGCTGCGGGCTCGCAACGTCGCTACCGAGACGCACCGTCGCCACCAGCGCGATCGGGCACTGTAGCGTCCTCGAGATCGGCGACTCGTTGGGCACGGATTTGGGTTGGGGCCTCGATAGCGAGATGGCCACGACGAGCACGTTCAGACTCCACCTCATGGACAAGACCTCGACGGGTCTGGCGGCCACGTGGTTTTACGACTGGCCCCGCCAGGAGAGGTCGATGCTCGCGCGGTTCCACCCCAATCTGCTTATCGTCTTGCTCGGCGCAAATGATCAGCAGGCCATCCGCTTCGACGGTCGCTCCTACGCATTCAACACGCCCAGCTGGCGAAACCGGTACGCAATGTTGATCCGACAGGTCGACTCCCTGGCCACCCGCGCCGGCAGCTACGTCCTCTGGGTCGGACTCCCGACCATGGCGCCGGCCACATTCAATGCCGGGGTGACGGTACTCAACTCGCTCTATCAACGTGTCGCTCATACCGTGCCGGGCGTCACCTACCTATCGACGTGGGGCCTCTTCACTAACCACCGCGGGCACTACCGCGCCAGCGCACCCGTGAACCACGCGAAGGCCGTGATCCGCGCACCGGACGGGATCCACTTCAGCGCCATCGGCGGCGACGTCTTCGCCACGTTCGTGGTCGACGAGATCGAGTCGATTTACCACGTGAGGCTCCACCTCGACCGACCGGCCTTCATCACCAACTGACCAATCAGTCGCGGCTATAAGACGTGCACGAGTCGTCCTACCGAAAACGTCACGTCCCAGGAGAGCACCAGACAGATCACCAGGAGTATGGCCGTCGCCCACGGATCTCGTCCGAGCTGCGTCGATCGGCGGATTGGATTCTCGACGAAGTGGTACGAGACGACCGCGCAGACGACCGCCCCGGCGATTTCAACGATTCGCGCCAGCGGCGACGAGATGGGGTGGACGAGCTGGAGGGGCAGCATCAACCACGCGAAGTGCCACAGGTAGAGCGAGTACGAGATATCCCCCACGTAGCCCAGGGGTCGCCACGAGAGCCACGCGACGGGCGCCACACGCAGGCTCGACTGGCCCGTCCAGAGCAAGACGGCGGCCGCCGCGCTGGGCCACCACGCGAGCACACCGGGATAGGCGCTGAAGGCGTTAAGACGAAGGGCCGCGACGGCGATGACCACGAGCGCTAGCACCGCGCCGATGGAGTTCGCGAGTGGGGTCCGTCGAGCCCACGAGACGGGGAGGACGGCGACGAGCCCGCCGAGCGCGAACTGCCAGAACCGGGTGAAGGGTGAGTAGTAGGCCGCCACGGGGTTCACGGACGTGAGGTGAAACGACCACCACGCCGACAGCACGATGGCGAGGACGAGGAAACCGGCCAAGGCCCGCACCCGACTGGTTGACGGGGCGAACCGGACGATCGAGAAGATGATCACCGGGTACACCAAGTAGAACTGCTCCTCGACCGCGAGCGACCAGTAGTGCGTGACAAGCGACGGCGCGAGGCCCGGAATGAAGTAGTTGCTCCCGGTGTTGATGAGCCTGAAGTTCTCCCCAAAGAGCGCAGCCCATCGGACGTCGCCGAGCAGTTGGACGTTGAAGTTTGCGCCGAGCAGCACGTAGGCCGCGAACGCGGTCGCCACCAGGACCACCGTCGCCGCGGGCACGATGCGCCGGATACGACGGACGTAGAAGTGCGCCAGATTTTGTCGGATGCTGCGCTTGGGTTGACGAAGAAGCAGCCTCGTGATCACGAAGCCGCTGATGACGAAGAACACGTCGACACCGATGTAGCCACCCTCGAAGCCCGGGACCGAGGCGTGCAACAAGATGACGAGGATAACCGCGACAGCGCGGAGCCCTTGGATGTCGGGCCGGAACGTCGACTGTTCGCTTCGAAGCGGCTCGATCGTTTCGGCCTTCAGGATGCGCTCCTCACATTGCGGGCCTCGCGTTACCAGTCGAGAGTAGCCCCGCTACCCGTATGAACGGCGGGAATCGTCGTGCTCGTCGTTCGTACGGCAACGATCGGTCTTGAAAGCCGTCTCGGGAACAGTCGGATGGAGCCGTCGGGCCGCCCCCATGACCGAGTGGAACGCAGGCGCGACGTCGTCGGGTTCCCTCGCCGAGGTCTCGTGATGGACCAAGGTCGTTACGAGGGCCTCATGCCGGCCGTGGTGTTGGAGGGGTGTATCCGCCCTTTGGTGCCGAGCCAGCCAGTCGCCTATCGCCGCTAGCCAATAGGTACGGTCGTTCGCGCGACGACGCCGCCACCCGGCACCAGACGTCGGTGATCCTGAGCGTTTAACGCCTCAGTTCGGCTCTCAACGGGCGCGCTGCGAGCGCCACTCATCGAACTCGGTGGCCGTGATTCGCTCACCGTGGACGTGGGCGGCCTCCGGTGAGGCGAGCCACACGATGGGCGGACCCATGATGGCGGGATCCAAGAGCCGTGCTCGAACGTCGGGCGAGACCTCGTCGGGGATCATGCCGGTAGCCGTGGCGCCCCCCGGAAGGAGCACGTTGAGGCGAACCGACGTCGTCGCGAGGTCGGCCGCCATCACCTGGGCGAGCGCCTCGACCCCGGCGCCCGACGGGCCGTAGGGCACGAAGCCGGCCCGGGTCATCGTCTCGACGTTCATCGAGATCACGACCACGCGGCCACCGTCCTGGAGCATGCGTGGGACGACGGCGCGGGCCACCAAGAAGGTTCCAACGATCTTCGTATCGACGACGTTGCGAAAGCCGTCCGCCGAGACCTCCCAGAACGGCTGAGGCTGGCTGAGGAACCGCGGGTTGACCGTGCGCATCCCGACACCCGCGTTGCACACGAGGAGATCGAGGCCGCCCAGTTCGCCGTAGATCTCGTCGACCGCGCTCGACACCGCATCGGGTTCTCGAACGTCCATCGCCCAACCACGCGCGCCGGCTCCGAGACGCTGCGCGGCGTCGCGCGCCCGTTCACGGTCGCGACTCGTGACCACGACCTGCGCGCCGGCGAGTGCGAGCGCCTCGGCCATCGCCCGACCGAGTCCACTCGTCCCACCGGTGACGAGCGCCCGGACGCCGTGCAGGTCACGTACCAAACTTTCGGCCATATCCGCCACGCTATCCACTCGTCGTCACGCACCGGGAGCAGTC
>JAJZSM010000224.1 GCA_021849765.1 Actinomycetes bacterium
CCCGTTGAGAAGATCCCCCATGACCCGTTTCTCACTCGTACTCTGGCGCTCGGCACTCGCCGTTCACCACCAACGCCGTACCTGATCCGCACTTCTGCGCTGATGGTAGCACCGGCATTTTGCGCGTGACGGGACCGCCGCACTAGCGCGGCGGGCGCCGTGATCTCTCAGACGAAGGCTCGAGACGCCGGTGTACGAGGTAGATGACGAGACCGGTCACCGCTGCGGCGACGAGCCCGCCGATCGCGCCGTGCACGTGGGCTATGTCCTCGATCACGATGACGACGACCCCGGCGCACAGCCCCGCTAGTACTCCCCACCGCAGACCCCGGGTCATGACCATCCTTGTTCGGCTAGGCGCATCGTAGCGGCTGGGTTCGACGCGACCGAGCCTCGTCGGGGCACCGTGGCACTCGACGTGCGTGACGGCTCGCGTTGCGAGCCACGTAGGAAGTCCGCATCGTCGGGACCCTCAGGCGAGGGTGCCGCCCTGTCCCGTGCGCGAACGATGTGTGAACTGCTGAGCGTTCGACCGCCCGATTGCGTGACGTTGTCTTTGCGGTCAGACCGATGCGAGGGGAGTGATCGCATCGAGCGATGAGCCAAGATTGTCGCGCTCACGTTCGAGGTCATAACGGGCCTGCAGATTGATCCAGAACCGCTCGCTCGTCCCAAAGAACCGTGCGAGGCGCAACGCGGTATCCGCACTGATCCGACGCTTGCCGTGGACGATTTCGTTGATCCGTCGCGGTGGGACCCCTATCGAAACCGCGAGGCGGTGCTGGGTGACGCTGAGCGGCTCTAAAAAGTCCATCAGTAAGACTTCGCCCGGATGTATCGGTGTGATCGTGGCTGGCATAGCAGTTCCTCTCAGTGATAATCGGTGATCGTGACCTCTTCAGGTCCCGACTTCGTCCATCGAAAGCAGATCCTCCATTGGTCGTTGATTCGGATGCTGTACTGCCCCGCCCTATCACCGCTCAACTTCTCGAGTCGGTTTCCCGGCGGGACTCGAAGGTCAGCGATGGTCTCGGCGGCGTCGAGAATTGTCATCTTGCGTAGGGCGACCCGTTGAAGGTCACCGCGAAACCCGCGAGTCGCCACACGCAACCACACTCGTTCAGTGCCTTTGTCACCGAACGAGTGCAGCACGAAACGAGTATATCCCGTGGCGTTATGAACGCGATACGTTATGTCGTGAATTTCGTGTCCGCGCTGGCGAGCCTGGCAGGAATTGACTTCACCGTCACCACGGACCGCCTGCGAGCGACGAGGCAGTCGAGCCTCGTGTCGTGATGCTCGACGTACGCGGCGGCGGCTACGGTGCGTCGATGGGGGCGAGCTCGACCTCGACCGACAGTTCCTCGCCCTCTTGGTAGGAGAAGGCCGTGACCGAACCGGCGGCGGCGAGGTCGCCGCTCGCCGCGGCGATCGAGCGGATCACGCCGAGCGGCGCGCTGATCGCGACGCGCGCCACCTCGGCGCGCTGGGAGCGCTTCGCCGTCGACTTGGCGCGCCGGATCGCCTCGAGCACTGCCGCGACCGGGGCGATGATCTCACCGGGTTCCTCGAGCGGCTCGTGGGTGTACTCGAGGCCACTCGGCCAGGGTGCGGCGTGCACCGAGCCCTCGTGCCACCAGCGCCACGCCTCTTCGGTCGCGAAGGGGATGACCGGGGCGAGCAGTCGCGTGAGGGTTGACAGGGTCGCCTCGAGCGCGGCGCGCGCCGAGCGGGTCGAGGGGTCATTCGCGTCGCCGTAGGCGCGCAGTTTCACGAGCTCCACGTAGTCGTCACAGAAGGCCCAGAAGAAGGACTCGGTGCGCTCGAGGGCGCGCGCGGCGTCGTAGGACTCATAGGACGCCGTCGCCTCGGCGACCAGCAGGCTCAGCTGGGAGAGCAGGTCCCGGTCGAGGGGCTCGACGACCTCGTCGGTCGAGGTCGCCCCCTCGAGGCGCCCGAGGACGAACTTGGTGACGTTGAGCACCTTCACCGCCAGGCGCCGGCCGATCTTCATCTGGGCCTCGTCGATCGCGGTGTCCGCACCCGGGCGCCCGCAGGCCGCCCAGTAGCGCAGCGCGTCGGCGCCGTGAGCCTCCAAGAGGGGCATCGGGGTGACGACATTGCCGACGGACTTGCTCATCTTCTTGCGGTCCGGGTCGAGGATCCAACCCGAGATCGCCGCGTGGGCCCAGGGGAGTTGGTGGTGCTGGAAGTGGCTGCGCACGACCGTGGAGAACAGCCAGGTTCGGATGATGTCATGTCCCTGGGGGCGCAGGTCCATCGGAAAGACCCGGTCGAAGAGGTCGGTGCCCCACCGGCCGGCGATCTGGGGGCTGAGCGAGCTCGTCGCCCAGGTGTCCATGACGTCGGGGTCACCGACGAAGCCGTTCGCCTGGCCGCGCTGGTCGGGGGTGTAGCCCGGCGCAACGTCCGAGGAGGGGTCGATCGGCAGGTCGGCGATCTCGGGCGTGATGGGGTGGTCGTAGTCGACGACGCCGTCGCCGTCGAGCGGGTACCACACGGGAAAGGGCACCCCGAAGAAGCGCTGGCGCGAGATGTTCCAGTCGACGTTGAGGCCCTCGACCCAGCTCGCGTAGCGGTGCTTCATGTAGTCGGGGTGCCAGATGAGCTCCTCGCCGCGCGCGAGCAGCGCCTCGCGATGGGCGAGGGTGGCGACGAACCACTGGCGCGAGGTCACGATCTCGAGGGGCCGCTCGCCCTTCTCGTAGAACTTGACGGGGTGGGTGATGGCGCGTGGCTCGTCGAGCAGCGCCCCGGTCTCGCGCAGGTCGTCGACGACGGCCGCGCGCACCTGGTTGACCGTCTTACCGGCGAGCTCGTCGTAGCGGGCCTGGGCCGATGCGGCGTCAAGTGAGTTGAAGGTGTCGCTCGCGAAGTCCGCGGGTAGGAACCGGCCGTCACGCCCGATCAAGGCGCGCGTGTCGAGGTCGAGGTCGCGCCACCACGTGACGTCGGTCACGTCGCCAAAGGTGCACACCATCGCCGCGCCGGTGCCCTTCTCGGGGTCGGCGAGCTCGTGGGCGACGATTGGCACCGGGACCGAGAAGAGCGGGGTGATCGCGCGCTTGCCAACGAGGTGGCCGTAGCGCTCGTCGTTCGGGTGGGTCACGACCGCCACGCAGCTCGGGATCAGCTCGGGTCGGGTCGTCTCGATCTCGATCGTGCCGCCGTCCTCGAGGGCGAAGGCGACGTGATGCATCGCCCCGGGCCGCTCGCGGTCCTCGAGCTCGGCCTGGGAGACCGCGGTGCGAAAGTCCACGTCCCAGAGGGTCGGCGCGACGCTCGAGTAGGCCTCGCCACGACCCAGCATCTCGAGAAATCCCCGCTGGGAGATGGCCTGGGTCGAGGGCGAGATCGTCGCGTACTCGAGGCTCCAGTCGATCGAGATTCCGAGGTTGCGCCAGAGGTCCTTGAAGACCTCCTCATCGGTCGCGGTGAGGTGCTGGCAGAGCTCGACGAAGTTCTTGCGGCTGATCGAACGCTTCTCGGCGACCTTGCCCGCGGCCGGCTCGGGCACGGTGAAGTCGGGGTCGTAGGGCAGGCTCGGGTCACAGCGAACGCCGAGATC
>JAJZSM010000225.1 GCA_021849765.1 Actinomycetes bacterium
CTCGACCGCGTGGCGTGCGTCACTCGCCATCGGCTTCTACCTCGTCCAGCATGTCGAGCGCGTCCTCGATGGACTCGGAAGCGGCTTGCAGGACCATCCAGAGCATCATTTGATCCTCATCGCGAGCGCGCTCAGCGAGAGCGCACCGAAGATGGCGAAGGCCACCAGCATCGGGACGAGCCCGACGTGGTGCACCTCTCCGCTGCTGCCGCTGCCGGGGCTGAGCAGGACGCCGACGAAGCCGATGAGTCCCGCACCACTCAAGGCCAGCCAGATGGTCTCGTTCCACTTCGCGACGTGTCGCCCGGGCAGGAATGGGAGCGGGAACATGCCGAAGGCCAGGCTGGCGAATCCGGCCAGGAACACGACGTTGAGCGCGGGGTCCGCGATGAGGAGGGCTGGCGACGGCGACGGCGACGTCGCGGCGTGGAACACCGGGATGGAGAGGAGGAAGGCGGCGGAGCTGACGACGAGCACGCAGAGCGACCCGAGCGCGTGGAGTCGGCCACGATCCCTGTCATCGTGCTCGGGAACGATCAAGAAGCCGGCGATGAGCCCGTAGCAGTAGCCGGGTGAGAGTCCGATCGCCCGCGACGCACCGACGCAGATGACGGCGATGACGAGCCCACCGGCTAGGACCTGGAGGTGAATCTGGCGGTGTCCGCGCAGCGCAGAGATCACGGTCGGCACCTGGCCGGTGAGCGAGATGATGCCGATGCCGACGAACTGCCCGAGGAACAGCCACAGCGTCGTTCGGTTGAGGCCGAAGGAGGGGTCGAGGAACGAGTTGACGAGTCCCCCGAACGCGGCGAAGGCGAGGAACAACCCGGTTCCCGCGATGAGTCGCCGCGCCAGCGAAGATGGTCCTGTTCGCTCGACGAACAGGCGCGGGAACCGGCGTCGAAGGGGGGCACTGAAGCGCTCCCGGTTCTCCTCATAGGTTCGATCGAGCCACTCGCTCGGAAAGCCCGCGCCGATCAGTCTCCCCAGTAGGAGCATCAGAATGCCGATGGCCCCCGCGCTCGGCAGATTGCGCCCGATCTGTCCGAGCGTCGGCATGGCGACGCTGAACTCCGAGAGATGATTCTTGGCACTGACGACTCGTAGAGCGACGCTCACGAGCGTGGCGCCGCTCGCGGCGCACCCGAGGGAGATGCGATGGGGACCTATGGACGCGTCGCCGGGTATCACGAGGTGGGGGTCGTCGAGGACCTGACCCGTCGGCGAGATCTGGGCGATGAGGTTGTGGTCGAAGCGGACGTAGACCGGTCGGCAGGTGCCCGTGAAGGCGGCGTCGCGCAGCGCGAACGCCGTCCCCGGGGAGCCAGTTGCGGGGTTCACCTGCAGGAGGGCGGCAATGTGGAAGGACAGCTCGGCGCGGGCGCGCCGGCTGCCGTTGTTGCTGACCGTCTGGCCGGTGTAGGTCGTGGCGAGCGACGTACCACCCGCACTGGTGACGGTGACTGTCGCCTGATAGGAGCCCGCCGTACGGTACACGTGGTGGACCACGGGGGTGCGAGTGACGGCCGTCGTCCCGTCGCCGAAGTTCCACCGGTAGCGGATGATCTTTCCGTCGGGCGAGGTGGAGAGAGACGCGTTGAACGTCGTCGCCCGGCCGGCCGCGCCGGGGACGACCCGCAGCCGTGCCGTGGGCGCCTGGTCCGACTCGACGGCGATACCGAAAGACGCCGCACCGATGGTGATGGGTGTCTCGGTGCGCACGGGCGAGGTCGTGAGGTTGATCGGGGTGACGGTCGTGCTCGCATCCGCGGTGTACGCCGTCGAGCCGTCGGTACTGATGGCGATACCGTCGGGCTGGCTGAGGGTTCCGATGGGCACCATGGTGCCGACGGTCGGAGGTTGGGTCGTCAGATGGATGGGCGCGATGGTGTTGTCCACGTTCGCGCTGTACGCCGTCGCCCCGTTGGGTGAGATGGCGATGCCCACCGGCTCGACTCCCAGCACGATCGGCGCCTCGGCGCGCGCCGGCTGGGCTCGTAGGTCGATCGGCGAGATCTGGGTGCCGTTCGCGACGTACGCGGTGTAGGAGTCGGGGCTGATCGCGATGGCCTGAGGGCGTCCGCCGACCGTGACGGTGGTCACCGTGCGGGTCGCCGTGGCGATCACGCTCACCGTGTTGGCCTCGGAGTTCGACACGCACACGAATCTCCCGTCGGGGCTCGCGGCGATGCTCCACGGGCCCGCCCCGACCGTGATGGCGTGCTGCGCCGTGGGGGGTGTGGTTCGCAGATTGATCGGGGTGACGGTGTTCGAGTTGAAGTTGGTCACGTAGGCGACGTCACCATTGGGGGTGATGGCGATGGCGGCCGGGGCTCCACCGACGCGGATCGGCGGACCGACGCTCGGCGGCGAGGTCGTGAGGTCGATGGGCGACACGGTGTCGCTGAGGGAGTTGGTCACGTAGGCCCGCGTGCCGTCGGGGGTGATGGCAATGCCGAGCGGCCCTTGGAGGCGATACGTGGAGCCTTGGATCACGGTGATCTGATGCGTGGTCGCGTCGATGGCGCTCACCGTGTTGGCGTTGAGGTTGGTGACGAAGATCGTCCCTGATGGTGGGGTCGACACCGCGCCGTGCGCCGGTGTCGTGTCCAGAGCGGCGCTCAGTGGGACGAGGCACGCGAGCACGATCACCGCGTTTCGCACGGCGCGACCGGTCAACCTCCGCCCGGTGCTCGGTCGCTGTGGACGAGGCATGGGTGACTAGCCAGCGGTCAGCGTGGCCACGACGCGCCGGTTGAGAGCCCGACGCGCTGCGGTGGTGTTGAGGCTCACCAGCTCGATCGAGGTACCCGGTGCGATTGAGAGCCGCACGTGGGCGTCGCGCAGTCTCGTGAGGTCGCGGGACAGTCGATGGAGGACGGCGATGGCGCGTTCGTGGATCAGGACCGCGTCCATGGCGGGGGTGAAGACGTTGTCGGTGTAGCCGGCGAGGGACACCGATCGGTAGCGGAGTCGCTTGATCAGGGTCGCGAGGCGCCACACCTGGGCCATCAACGACTTGGTCAGGGTGTAGGAGCCCTGGGCGAAGGGCTTGATCACGATCGAACGAGTCGGTGCGGGTCGGGGCGCTGGCTTGGGCTTGCTTACGGGTCGGGGCGCTGGCTTGGGCTTGGGCTTGGGCTTGGGCGCCGGAGCTGGGGAGACGGGGATGACGATCGGTGGGAGAGTCGGCACTGTGGTCACGACGGGCGTGGTCACGGGCGCGACGACCGGTGGAGGTGAGGGGGGCGGGCTCACCGGTGGTGCGACAACGTCGAGCGTGAACGTCGCCGACGCCGCGGCCGCGTCGAAGGGGGTCGCCGCGGCGTTTACCTGGACGACGCAGGCTCCGGTCTTGAGGTCGGAGATCGATCCACTCGCGCTCACGGTGCACGTTGAGCTGGTCGTGGCGTAGGTGAGCGATCCGCCGCCGCTCGCTGACCCGTCGATCTGGTAGGTGGGGGTTGAACCGAGGACGATCGAGTCCGGGTTGGGATTCGTGAACGTGATCGTCTGGGCCGCCAGTGCCGAGGTGACCGTCTGTTGTGCTGTGGCGGCGGTGGCGTAGGCGCTACTGCCCGCCTGGTTG
>JAJZSM010000226.1 GCA_021849765.1 Actinomycetes bacterium
CCCTCCAGCGCGTCGGTCAACCCGACGACGTCGCGGGACTCGTGCTGTTCCTCGCCTCGCCGATGGCGGGCTTCGTGACCGGGGCCCTGATGGCCGTCGACGGCGGACTGATGGCGGGGCTGCCGACCGGCGCGCCGGCGAGCTATCGCGACTGATGGCGCGCTCGCGCGTTACCGGCCTGACGGGGCGCGGTCACTTTATGCGGGCGGCACGCGCGTGATCGGATACGTCGCCGAACCCTGCACGACCGACCTCTACTTCCTCGGTGAGAGCTGTCGGTGGGACGAGGTGCGCGGCGAGCTCTACTGGGTCGACCTCGACGCCGGGCGCTTCTACCGCGCCCGCGCCGACGGCGTGCGCGTCGAGGTCGTCGCCTCCTACGAGGTCGCGGGCACCCTCGGCGCGGTGGCCCCGATGCGCAAGCGCCGCGACGGGTGGATCGTGGGTACCGACCAGTCGATCTCGATCCTCGCCGAAGACGGGACGCTGCGCGAGCTGGCCCGGCCCGAGGCCGAGCGCGCCGAGCTCGTGCGCATGAACGACGGCGCGGTCGACCCCTGGGGGCGCTTCTGGGTGGGCTCGATGGCCTACGACGCGGCCCCCGGGGCCGGCGTCCTCTACCGCTACGGGCTCGACACCGGTGTGCAGAAGGTGCTGCGCGACCTCACGATCTCGAACGGTCTGGGCTGGAGTGTCGACGCTGGCACGATGTACTTCATCGACAGCGATCCGGGCGTGGTCTACGCCTTCGACACCGACGACGAGGGGTCGATCGCCAACCGGCGCGCGCTCGTCACCTTCGACGTCGAACGCGAGGGTGCGCCCGACGGCATGTGCGTCGACGCTGATGGCGCGTTGTGGATCGCGCTCTGGGGCGGCGCCGAGGTGCGTCGGTATTCGCCGACGGGGGAGTGGCTCGCCCGGGTCGCCCTGCCCACCACTCAGCCGGCCTGTTGCGCCATCGGCGGCGCCAACGCGACGACCCTCTACATCACGACTGCCCGCGAGGACATGACGCCCGAGCAACTCGCGCGCGAGCCCGACGCCGGGCGGCTCTTCTGCGTCGACGTCGGGGTGCGGGGACTGCCGCTCAACTCGTTCGCCACCGTACGGCTAACACCGGGTCGCGACGACGTGACACCCGGGCCGTAGCCCATCGTTGCACCGTACGTGGCGGGTCATAGGGAGCCGGTAGGTTCGAACCATGCGGCCGGGGGTCAACATATGGATCGGCGAGGATCTGGCCGCCCTCGTCACGGCGCTGGCGACGCAGTCGCGCCGTCGGACCATCCGTTGCGGGCACGGACCGTCGTGGTGCCCAACACCCGTCGGTGGGCCAGTGGCTGGAGCGGCGTTTGGCGTCGGCGACGGGCGAGCCCGATCGCGGCGTCGGGGGCGTCGCGGCCAACCTCGACGTCATCTTCGCCTCCACCTTCATCGCGCGCACTCTCTGTGAGGACCCGACCGAGTTCGCCGCGTGGTCGGTCGAGGGACTGACCGGAGAGCTCTTGGCGACGCGTTCGCACCCCGGCGAGCTCTCCGTCGCCCAGACCGCCAACCGGGCGCGTAACCTGCACGACGTGATCCACCTGCGCCCCGACGATCTGACGGCCTACCTGGTCGAAGAGGACAACGCGTGCGAACGGGCCGTGCTCAAGACCCTGCGCGCGAGGGGGCAGTCGTCCCCGTGGGAGCGGTTGGCCGAGTTCGCGCGACGCACCGGCGACGTCATCGTTTTTGGGTGCAACGACCTGTCCGCCGGCGCGTTGCTGGCCCACGTGATGGCGGCGCTTGGTACCCGCGCCCGCGTCGACGTCTAACTCTCGACCCCGGTGCCGGACACGCTTCGCCGCGGGCTCGACGGTATAAAGCGAGAGTGTCCGCACTCTGCCACCTTTGGGGTCGGCGGTTTCAAGGGGTCCCAAATCGGCCATTTTCTGCGCGCAAGTAGGTAGGGAGGGAAATGTATTCGCTCCCTGTGAGGAGTGAACCGGCTGGGTATTCCGGAGACTTCCGAGCTTGGATGTCTCAGGCCGCCTTGGTCTGATCTGAGCGAGAATACTCCGCCTCGACTTCGACCGGTGTTCGGTCATCGAGCTCGCCGTGGAGGCGCTCTTCGTTGAACCACGAGACCCACGCGCACGTGGCAATCTCGAGATCGTCGATCCCCTTCCAGTGCCCGCCGTTGTCGGCGAGCACGGCCAGGTTGCGGTGTAGTTCAGTCTTGAATAGGCCCATCACCGATTCGGCGAGTGCGTTGATGCCCCTATATGTCAAGAGTTGATCAAGTTGCCACTGAATGCTCTATCCGGGCACGGAAGTCTGCCACAACACATCCGTAGACTTCGCGGGCGATGAACCGCTTGAGGCAGCGGATGATGTCCTTCTTCGACAGCCCCTCACTGGTCCTTCGAGCCACGTAGTCCTTGGTCGGTTGATGATGTTGCATGCGCACAGTGGCCGTGCGGTAGAGCGCGGCGTTGGCTTGTCGGTGTCCATTCCAGGCGAGACGATGACGAGTGGTCAGGCCCGACGACGCCGGAATCGGTGCGACGCCGCAGAGTTTGGCGAAGGCCGCTTCGGAATGAACACGCTCAGGGTTGTCACCGAAGACGACCAGCATCTCGGCCGCGGTGTCGGGCCCGATGCCAAAGCCCGCACACAATGTGGGCGACAGTCCCTTCGTGAGTTGGGCGATGACGGCGTCGTGATCCTTGACCTCGGCGTTCAAGTATTCCCAACGACGAGCGAGTACCCGCAGGGTGTGCTTTGATGCGGCGATCGGGTCAGTGACCTCTCCGGGACGAAACCCCGAACACTTCTGAATGAGTGCCTTGTCTCCCAGTGGATCGAGCTGCTCTTTCAGCGCCGGAGGAGTATTGACCACGACGGTCTTGAGAGCAATGATTGCGCTGGCACGATTCTTGCAGGCAATATCCCTCGCCACCTTGATCTTCCTGATCATCTCCACTGTTCCGTCGGCACTCTTCGGGATTGCGTTCGACGTGCCCGCCAACACCGAACGGGCCGCGAGTTCTGCGTCCAATGTGTCGTTCTTGCCGTTGGCCCGACGAGCTCGACGGTCTCCCCGGTTCACCTCGACCACCTTTCGACCCTGGCGACGTAGGTAGCTGGAGAGCCCGGCGCCGTAACTGCCGGTGCCTTCGATGCCGAAAGCGAGGACGCGACCGTAGGACTGAGCCCAGCGGTCGAGTTCGGAGTAGCCAAGGGAGTCGACGGGAACTCGCACGTTGCCGAGTCGCTTGCCGTCCTCGTCAATCACGACGGCGACGTGCACGTACTGGTGAGTGTCTACCCCCACGATGACCTTGTTCACCGGCTCCGGCGGTGCCATGCTGTCCATAACTGTTCTCCTTGAATAGTTGGTCAGCGAGTCGGGTGGGCGGACAGGACTGTGAAGAGTCGTTTGACGAAAGGCCCACTCTTAGGCAATTACCGCAGCGGCTTGAAGGAGGCAATCAATCGATCAAGCATCTTCAGCTGGCGCGAAATAGGCACAGACGAAGGGAAGTGGACCCGTTCGACGCTCACACCATCAATGAGTACCAATAGCTCTAGATCGGAA
>JAJZSM010000227.1 GCA_021849765.1 Actinomycetes bacterium
GCCACGGACTCGCACGCGCCGCCGAGGTGCCCAACGGGACCTGGCTCGAGGTCGGCGCGTGGTGCGGCAAGTCGGCGGTCTATCTCGGCGCGGCGGCCGCCACGAGCGCGAGCGTGCTCTATTCGCTCGACCACCACCGCGGCAGCGAGGAGAACCAGATCGGCTGGACACATCACGACCCCACCCTCGTGGACCCGTTCGACGGGCGTCTCAACACGTTGCCGTCCTGGCAGCGCACGGTCGCCTCCGCGGGCCTCGAGGCGACCGTCATCGGGCTCGTCGGGCATTCGATCGTCGTCGCGGCCCACTTCGCCCAGCCGCTCGACCTGCTCTTCATCGACGGCGGTCACGGCCACGACGTCGCCTGGGCCGACTACGAGGCCTGGACGCCCAAGGTCGTCCCCGGCGGTCTGCTGCTCATCCACGATGTCTTCCCCGACCCCGCCGACGGTGGCCGCCCACCCTTCGAGATCTACTGTGCTGCCCTCGCCGACCGCTTCGTTGAACTCGACGCCGTCGGCTCGCTGCGGGTGCTACGCGCCCGCTGAGCGAGGACAGCCCGCCTCGGCAACGTCGGCCACTCGCACCAGCACGGTCGCGTCGTGGCGGAACATCCCCGACGCACCCGAGGACGAGGTCAGCGCGTCGGCGGCGAGCAACACCGCCGCGACCGTGTAACTCGTCACCTCGTGGTCGGGGAACGTCACGGGCCCGGGGTACGCGAGCCCCGTCCAGTACGCCCCGTCGTCTCGACGGTGACGGTTCGTCTGCTCGAAGAGCTCGAGAGCCTCGCCGGTGAGCCCGAGCGCGTCGAGGGCCAGCACGCACTCGGCCGTCTCGGCAGCGGTCACCCAGTCGTTAGTCGACACGCAGCGCACCCCGTAGCCGGTCATGACGTGGCGTTCCCACCCGTCTCGGATGCGTCCTTCGCCGAACTCGCCGGTCAGCGCACCACTGATGACGGGGTAGTACCAGTCCATGGCGAACTCATTCTTCGGGGCGAAGGCTCCGGGGTGATGAGCGACCGCGTGACCGAGACGTCCGGCCGCAAGAACCCAGCTCGGGCGGTCGTGTCCGAGG
Source organism: Actinomycetes bacterium (assembly GCA_021849765.1). Next base: position 1,081 of record JAJZSM010000227.1, read on the forward strand.
CGCTCGCCCAGCGTGATCGCACAGCGCAGCGAGTGGTAGATGGACGACGACCCCGTGAGCAACGCGTAGCCCTCGGGTCGTCCCGCGGCGTCGATCGACCACCGGATCGTGCCGTCGTCGAGCTGCCAGCGCAGCACGAAGTCGATCGCACGCTCCACCACGTCAAAGAGCTCCGCGACGAAGTCAACATCGTCGGTCGCGAGCAGGTAGTGACACAGACCCGCGGCGACGTAGGCGCACACGTTGGTGTCCAGGCGCGCGTCGGTGACGTCCTCGCCGCGGTAGTAGTTGAACCAGCTCCCGTCGCCGAGCTGGGTGTTAGCGAGCCAGCGGTACGCGGCACGGGCCTCGTCGTGACGACCCGTCACCGTCAGGGCCATCGCCACTTCCACGTGGTTCCAGGGGTCGCAGTGGCCCCCGTCGAACCAGGGCAGCAGTCCACTCGGCCGTTGGAGTCCGGCGAGGAAGTCCGCGCTCGCGGCGACCTGCTCGGCGCTCAAGAGCCCGGGGACCCCACCGAGTTCGCTCGCGAGGATGGTCACGACGCCGGCTTTTCAAGGTAGTACACGGCGGACTTACCCATCACGGGGGCGAGCACCCGCTCGGCCAGTCGCGTGATCGCCGGGCGCTTCACGATGTCCCAGACGAGCAGCTTGTGGTAGGCGCGAACGAAGCGGTTCTCCTCGTTCGTCGTACCCACGAGGCACTTCAACCACCAGTACGGGCTGTGCAGTCCGTGTGCGAAGCCGTGGCCGCGAACCCGCAGCCCGACCCCACGCAGCCGGTCCTCGATTACCGATCGGCGATAGATGCGCACGTGACCGCCGGGGACCAGGTGGTACTCGTCGGACAGCGCCCAGTTCACGAGCTCGGGGAAGAAGCGGGGCACGGTGATCGCCATCGTCCCACCGGGCCGAAGCACGCGCGCGAGCTCGGCCATGGCTGCGCGGTCGTCGGCGATGTGTTCGAGCACCTCAGAACAGATCACGCGGTCAAAGGAACCGTCGGGGAACGGGAGGTGCAGCGCGTCACCCTGGACGGCGGCCGCTCGGACCTCGCCGGCCACCAGCTCGCCCGCTTCGATCATCGCCACGAAGGTCGCCAGGACGCCTTCGACCTCGTCGCGCCCGGCGTCCAGGGCGACGACGTCGGCGCCGCGACGCGCGGCCTCAAAGGCGTGGCGCCCGAACCCGCAGCCGAGGTCGAGGAGTCGCTCACCGGCGACGAGGCCGAGTCGGTCGTAGTCAGCGGTCAGCATCAGTCGAACTGCATCGAGTCGGGCAAGGGGCGGTGATTGAGGATCGCGTCGTAGCAGGCCGCGGTCCCTCGCGCAGTGACCTGCCAGGTGAAGCGCTCCATCACGCGTTCGCGGCCCCGTGCGCCGAGGCGCTCGCGCAGCGCGGGGTCGTCGAGTAGCGAGCGGATCGCCACGAGCAGGGCCTCGGGGTCGTTGGGCTCGACGAGCATGCCCGTGTCACCGCTCACGCCCACCACCTCGGGCAGGGCACCCCCCGTCGTCGCCACGACCGGCACACCACAGCTCATCGCCTCGATCGCTGGCAGCGAGAACCCCTCGTAGAGACTCGGGACGATGGCCACTTCGGCCTCGCCGTACAGTCGCGCCAGCTCCTCGTCACTCACCCCCGAGATCGTCGTCACGATGTCGGACAGTCCCAGTCGTTCCAGTGCCTGGGCGACGCGCCCGCCAGGTCGCGGGCGACCGATCACGACGAGCTCGATGTCGCGCTCGACGCGCAGCTTCGCGATCGCCTCGAGCAACGGAACGAGCCCTTTCATGGGTACGTCACTGCTCGAGGTCACCATGAGCCGACCGGGACGTTTGGCCACGTCCGCGTAGGGCCGAAAGATGGTGTGGTCGACGCCCACCGGTACGACGGTCATCCGGTCGAGGGGGACGTGCATCTGGGCGTTGATGTCGACCTTGGAGTTGTGCGACACGGTCAGCACGGCGGGCAGTCGTCGCGCGACGCGCACCTGCATGCGCAGGAATCCGAACCAGCGCCGCGTCGTGAACCGTGCACGCCGAGTCTCGGCGTGGTCGAGGGCGATCGTGCGGTCGACGGTGATCGGGTGGTGAAGTGTCTCGAGCAACGGCCAGCCGTCGCGGTGCAGGCCCAGGATCCCCGTACCGAGGCACTGGTCATCGTGGACGAGGTCGAAGTCCCCCCGACGGGCGTTCAGTATCCGTCGGATCCGGCGAGAGAAGGCGAGCGGCTCGCCGAATCCCGCGCTCAACATCACGGCGAACTCGGTCAGATCCGCCAGTGAGGTGAACTCCGAGGGGGCCGGGATGCGGAAGGGGTCGGGGTCGCGGTAGAGGTCCAGACCGCGCACCGGCGTGAACCCGACCCCGTCATCGAGCTCGGGCCACGGTGGGCCGGCAAAGACCTCGACGCTGTGACCCAACGCCACCAGCTCGCGAGTGAGGTGGCGGGTGTAGACGCCCTGGCCGCCGCAGCGAGGGTTGCCGCGGTAGACGAGG
>JAJZSM010000228.1 GCA_021849765.1 Actinomycetes bacterium
CGTCGCGTCGACCTCTGCAACTGCGCATGACCGGTTGTCCCAACGGGTGCGCGCGCCCGGCGGTCGCCGAGATCGGCGTGGTGGGGCGCACCAAGACGTCCTATGACGTCTACGTCGGCGGAGGGCCGCGCGGTGACCGCTTGGCGCGGATCTATCGCGAGAAGGTCAAGCTCGACGACCTCGATGAGACGCTTCGACCCCTTTTCGAGGCGTGGGCGAGCGAGGCCGACGAGGGCGAGGCCTTCGGCGACTTTGTCACGCGTCGGGGCCTCGCGTGAGCGTGCACATCGTCGGCGCGGGGCCCGGCGCACCGGATCTCTTGACCGTGCGCGCGCGAGAGTTGCTCGAACGCGCCGACGTGGTCGTTCACGACCGGCTCGTCGACGAGCGAGTGTTGGCGCTCGTGTCGTCGGCGCGACTCATCAACGTCGGCAAGGCGCCCGGCCGCGGGCCGAGCCAGGAGTCGATCAACGAGATTCTCAGAGAGCTGGCGCTGCGCTACTCGTGCGTGGTGCGACTCAAGGGCGGCGACCCCTTCGTCTTCGGTCGTGGGGCTGAGGAGATGCGCGCCCTCGCGGCTGCAGGCGTCGAGGTGGAAGTCGTTCCCGGGGTCTCGTCGGCCTTCGCCGCGCCTCTCGCCGCGGGTATCAGCGTGACCGAACGTGCCGTGGCGCGCGGCGTGACCGTGGTCACGGGTCGCTCGAGCGACGGAGACCTTGACTTTCGCGCCCTCGCCAACCCCGACCTGACGCTCGTGGTCTTGATGGGCGTCGAACGACGTGGCCATATCGCCGACGAGCTCGTTCTCGGGGGGCTGTCGCCGGCGACCGCGGTCGCCGTGGTGGAGCGGGTGTCATGGTGTGATCAGCGCGTGGTGCGCTGTCGCCTGGACGAGCTGGCCGCGACGTCGGTGCGCTCGCCGGCGGTGATCGTGGTCGGGCCCGTCGCCGCGGGGGCCGACTCTCTGACGCGCGCGGGAGCGTTCGTGGAATGATCCAGCCGATCGCGTTGTGCGTCGAAGGTCGTCGGGTTCTCGTGGTGGGCGCGGGTCGCGTAGGCGCCTCGAAGGCGCACCAGCTCAGTAGAGCCGGTGCGCGGGTTACCGTCGTCGCGAGCCAGATCTTGGCTCCGTTGCCGGAGCAGGCGCAGGTGCACCAGCGCCCCTACCGACGCCGCGACGCCGCCCGGGCCTTGCTCGTGGTGGCGGCGACGGGGGATGACCGATTGAACGATCGCATCGTGCGCGACGTTGAACGCCGTCACGGGTTGATCAACGTGGTGGATGATCCCACGCGGTGCACCGCTTACTTCATGGCCCAGTGCCAGCGTGGCGACGTCACGGTAGCGGTGTCGACACAAGGATCCTCGCCGTGGCTCGCGGGCCACGTGCGCGACCTCGTCGAGGCCGCCCTGCCCGAGGACCTTGCCGAACTCGCCGCCGCGCTGGGCGAGCACCGCCGAGACCTGCACGCCCGAGGCGAGAGCACCGAGGCTCTGGACTGGTCGTCCATCGCCGACGAATGGCGGCGTCGTCGGATCAGCCGATGACGCGCCCGTCCTCGGCGATGCTGAGGTGTCGGCGCAAATCGAGCATCATCAGCGATCCCGCCAGGGCGACGACGCCCACGGCCGCGGGCCACCAGTTGCCCAGGTGATGACCGAAGAGCAAGGCGGTGAAGAGAGGTGAGACGGTGCCCGCTACGCCCCAGGTGACGCCGGAGGCGGCGTTGTAGCGCCCGCGCAGGTGCTCGGGCGCGATGTCGTTGACGATCGCCGGAGCGATGGGCTGGAGCATGGTCTCGCCCACCGCGAAGACCACCATGCCGACGCATAGCGAGACCACCGCGAGCACCTTGGGCAGAGCCAGGGTGAGGGCGAGGATCATCCAGAACGCGAACCAGAACAGCCCGACCAGGGCGAGGATGCGGCTGCGACTGCGTCGATCGAGACGATTGAGCACCCACATCTGGGCGAGCACGATGGTCGTCGTGTTAAAGAAGAAGATCAGTCCGATCGCGTGGGCAGAGATGCCGTCGTTGTTCACGACGAAGAGGCTGAAGCCGGACTCCAACGACCCGTACCCGCCGATGAGTAAGACCAGCGACGCGATCACGTAGCGCAGTAGTCGTCGGTCGGTGATGACCTCACGCCAGCCCTCGGCCATCTTCTCGGGGTCGTCGTGGTGATCGGTGACGGGCCGACCGAAGGCGCGCAGGCGGATGAAGTTGAGTCCCGTCGCCAGGGTCAACACCGCGTTGCCCAGGTACAAGATGGAGAAGGTGAAAGGGTGATGAAGATCGACGACTAAAGCACTGATCAGTCCGCCGAAACCGATGCCCAGGTTGAGGAGCATGAAGTTAAAGCCGAACGCGCGCTGACGGTGCTCTTCGGACACCATGCGCGTGAGCATGGTGGCTCCCGGGCCCCAACCCGCACCCTGGACCGCGGCCATGAGCAGGCCCACCACCAACGCCTGCCACGTCGTGTGCACGAAGGCCCAGGCGGCGAGGCAGGCGGCCAGGCTCACGTAGCCGAACAGGATGACGCGAAACGGCCCGAGGATGTCGGTAAGAGATCCCCACAGCGCCCCAGTCGCCAGGCCGACAACGGCGCTCGCCGCGAGCAGGCCCGTGGCGAAGGTGACCGAGAAGCCGCGCACGTTGTGCATGTAGACGACCCAGAAGGACAAGGCGAGACCCGAGCCCAGCGAGCTTGCGAACGTGGACAGGAAGAACCACCGCAGCGGGCCCCGGATGCTGCGACGAAAATCTGGTGGGATCAGGTCATGAAAGTTCGACATGGAGGTAGCAAGCCTAGTGAAGTGATGTGACGTGCTTTGTGAGTTGATTCACAATCACAGGAACTTCCTACCGTCACGCAAGTGGGGCGCCACTACGCTAGAAGTGCGTTGTCGCACTGGGCGAGAACCAAGAAGGACCCCCATGGCACTCTCGCGCACACTCAAGAGTCGCGTCGATCTCCTCACAGAGATCGTTCCCGACGTCGAACGTCTCTACAACCGTCACCTCGAGGCCCCACGTCTGTGGATGCCCCACGAGCAGATCGACTGGGGTAAGGGCGAGAACTACGGCGACCACCCCTGGAGTGAATCGGACTACCCCCTCGCTGAAGGCGTGCGAAGTTCGATCTACGTAAACCTGCTCACCGAGGACAATCTGCCGTACTACACGCATTCCATCCTCGCCCACGCGCCCAAGGGACACCCGATCCTGGACTGGAACCACCAGTGGACGATGGAGGAGAACCGCCACTCGATGGTCATGCGCGACTGGGTGCACATCAGCCGCTGCATCAATCCGACGCTGCTCGAAGAGGGCCGCCGCGTCCAGATGAAAAAGGCTGAGGTCCCCGAACCCGAGACCTTCGCCGATCTGATCTGTTACGTGTCGTTCCAGGAGCGCGCCACTCAGATTGCGCACCGCAACACCGGCGCACATCTGCCCAAGGACGACAAGATGGGCCGTAACGTTCTCGCGTTGGTCGCGGGCGATGAGACCAAGCACTACCTGTTCTACCGTGATCTCGCCATGGCGGCCTTCGCGATCGATCCGTCGTCGA
>JAJZSM010000229.1 GCA_021849765.1 Actinomycetes bacterium
AGTCGCTGAGCCGATTCGGCTCCTGTCGGGGATCGCGAACGCCAACCCTTCGTGTTGAGAGAAGAAGAAAAAGAGGACGTATGAACGAGAAGGACGAATCGATCCGGGTCGCCGTGCGCGACCGCTACGCGAGCGCGGCACTCTCGGTGTCCGCGGGTGCCGCTTCGTGTTGCTCGACCTGTGACACCCCCGACCTCGGGGTCGGCGAGGGGTTCGGGTCGACGTTCTACTCGGTGGACGACACGGGTGCGCTGCCCGCGGCCGCCGTGCTCGCCTCGCTCGGCTGTGGCAATCCGACGGCACTCGCGACCCTGGCGGCCGGTGAGGTCGTCTTGGACCTCGGGTCGGGTGGTGGCATCGACGTGCTGCTGTCGGCGCGACGAGTCGGGCCAACGGGCAGGGTCTTTGGACTCGATATGACCCCCGAGATGGTCGAACTCGCGCGGACGAACCAGGCCGAGGCCAAGGTGACCAACGCCGAGTTCCTGCTCGGCACGATCGAGTCCATTCCGCTCGCCGATGAGTCGGTGGACGTGATCATCTCGAACTGCGTGATCAACCTCGCCGCTGACAAGGACGTCGTGCTCGCCGAGGCCTATCGCGTCTTGAGGCCGGGCGGACGTCTCGCGATCTCAGACGTCGTGCTCCAGCGAGCCCTACCCGAGGACCTGCGCGGCCTGATGCTGCTGTGGACCGGGTGCATCGCCGGGGCGCTCGTGATTGACGACTACGAGGCCAAGCTCGCCGCCGCGGGCTTCGTGGACGCCTCGGTCACGCCCACCGTGGTGCACGACCGCGAGGCCATCGAGCGCCTCGCTACCGGGGTCACCTTCCCGGAGGGGATCGAGCCGGCGCGGGTCTACGCTGAGTACGACGGAGCGGTCGCCAACGCCTTTATCCGCGCGAGCAAGCCTCGCTGAGCCCGCCGCGCCTCGGCTCGCTACGATTGGCGAAGGGCGACTGCCCAGCGGATGGAGGGTGTCATGGACAGCGTCAACGTGGTGATCGAGATTCCCCGGGGGAGCCAGAACAAGTACGAGTACGACCACGAGAACCACACGATCAAGCTCGACCGGCATCTGATCGTCTCGATGGGCTACCCGGCCGAGTACGGCTTCATCCCCGACACCCTGGGTGGTGACGGCGACCCGCTCGACGCGCTGGTGCTCACCGAGTACCCGACCTTCCCGGGCTGTCTCATCGAGTCCAAGATCCTCGGCATGTGCTTGATGACCGACGAGAACGGCGAGGACGCGAAGCTGCTGATGGTGCCGACCTACGACCCGCACTGGAAGTCGGCGACCGACATCGGCGACGTGCCCAAGGCGGTGCTCGACCGGATCAGCCACTTCTTCACCGTCTACAAGGACCTCGACGAGGGCAAGTGGATGAAGGTCGAGCGTTGGGTCGGTCGTGCCGAGGCCGAGGCCGAGCTCGCCGCCTCACGGGCCCGCTTCGTCGCGTAAGCGATCGGACCAGTGGGTCGTCGCACGGGCACCGAACCCGACGACCGCTCGGTCGTCGGGCTGCTCGCGCTCACTCAGGGGCTCTTCTTCGCCTCGCTCGGCCTGTGCATCGCGATCAACCACAGCGTGACCGCGAGCAACGACGGCATCTCGTTCTATGGCGTCGACCCGAACACCATCGTGCTCGTCATCGTCGGCTACGCCGCGGCGAGCATCGGGATCTACAGCGCCTCGAACTGGCTGCGTGATGCCGGCGCGCCCGCGACCGCGGTGCGCGGAGCGCGCGCCGTCGCGGTCGGCCTGCCGCTCCTGCTCGCCACGCCCTACAACCAGGGCCCTCTCTGGAACTGGTCGCACATGACCGTCGGTGTGGCCATGGCCCTCGCCCAGGGTGCGTCCACGATCTCGCTCGTGCGCCGTCGCGGCGGGGCCGGGTCGTGGATCGTCTTCTCCGTGCAGCTCGCGGGCGGGCTGCTCGCCGCGGCGTCGCTGCCCGACTGGTCCTTTCCGATGCTGCTGCCGGGCGAGACGGTCTACGAACTCGCCTACGGCGCCAGCCTCTTCTTGTGGATCGACGAGCTCGGCGGCCGCCTGTCGCGCCGCGAGCGCGTCAGTCGGGCGAACGCGTGATCATCGCCTCGGCGATCGCGTAGAGCGAGGCGCGCCACTCCTCGGGTGTGGCGGCGAGGGAGTGCTCGCCCTCGAGGGCGACCTGGCCGAAGAAGAGCGCGTACCAGATCCGCGCGAAGGAGGCCGCGCTCATACCGGCAAGCAGCAGGCCGCGGTCCACGATTGGCTGGACGCGCCCGACGATGTAGTTGCCCGCCTCGCGCTGGGCGGCGGCGATGCCGTTGGCCGCGGTCTCGTTGTGGCGCGCGAAGGAGAAGCTCTCGATACGAAGCGTTCGCGAGCGGTAGCGCTCGGGTCGCATGGCGTCATCGATCATCTTTTGCAACGCCGCGCGCAAGCCATCGGCCGTGGACACGCCGACGAGGGGCGCGGTGAAGAGGGTGGCGGTGCGCAGCACCTCGTCGCGGTAGCGGCGCACGATCGTCGCGGCGAGCAGCCCCTCGCGGTCCTCGAAGTAGCTGTAGAGCAGCGAGACCGAGACGTTGGCGGCGGACGCCACGCGTTTGACGCGGTAGCGGGTGATCCCCTGGGTCTCGAGCTCCTCGATCGAGGCCGCAAGAATCCGTCCTTGTGTCACGGATGGAGGCTATCGCCACAGGTGAGCGGTTCTGGAGGGTACTTTGTCACGACCGTACCCGTAGTGGGCCCCTCGGGCGACCACGTCGAAGGCACGCCGAAGCATCACATCCCCGCATCGGCTCACGAGGACTCGTCGATACCATCGGCGTATGCGCCACCGCGACCAGTGGGACTCGACCACGTCGCTCGTGGCGGCCACCGCAGCGCCCGCCGGACGCGAGGCGATGTGGGCCGAGGCGTTGGTGCTGCTCAACGAGGGCCACCGTGATGACGTGCATCTGGTGGCGAGCGTGCTGGTCGTCGAGGTCACCGGACTGGTTCTGCTTGCGCGTCACCGCCGCTATGGGCAGTGGGGCCCGCTCGGCGGACACCTGGAATCCGGTGACGCCAGTCTGCGCGCCGCTGCGGCGCGAGAGCTTCGAGGAGGCGGCACTCGTGGCACACATTCACCCGATGCCCATCGACGTTCAACTCTCGTCCTACCGGTGCCGGACCAACACCGAACCGGTGATGCATCTGGACGTCCTCTTTCGCGCAGTGGTCGCCGAACCAACCCCGACACTCGTCGCCAGTGATGAGCTGGCGGAACTCGACTGGTTCGACCGCGTCCTGCCATCGACTCTTACAGTGGGCACCGCGATCAACATCGCTCGTACAGTTGCCGCGGTAAGGGGCCGAGGGCTCATCGAGCGCGACGGATTCGCTGCGCAAACACGAAGGGTTGCCACCAGATGTGACACCGCTACGCAAGACTTCGAAGCAATGAACTTGAGTGAGTGGGCAGACCGACAAGGGGTGCATCCCCAGATCGCCTATCGGTGGTTCCGCCAGGGAACGCTGCCGATCCCCGCGCGAAAGATGGGGCGACTTATTCTCGTCGGCGATCTCGAAACGTC
>JAJZSM010000230.1 GCA_021849765.1 Actinomycetes bacterium
GACCCTCCGGTTACGTCATAGAAGCGCGTCAGCAGGCGCGCGACGCTCGACTTGCCCGAACCGGTGCGCCCGACGATGGCGACGGTCTCGCCGGCCACGATGTGGGCGTCGAAGTCTGACAGGACCCGCGTGCCGTTGGCGTAGGCGAAGTCGACGTGGTCGAAGTCGATGGCGCCGCCGCGGGCTTCGAGGTCGAAGGCTCCGGGGCGCTCGACCACGTCGGGGTTCTCGTCGAGGATCTCGAAGATGCGCTCGGCGCTCGCCTTGGCGCGCTGGCCCATCATGACCAGCTGGCCCAGCATCATGAACGGGGCTTGAAGCATCATCAGATAGGCGTTGAAGGCGAGGATAGCTCCGATCCCGAGGTGCCCGTCGATGACCATCTGGCCGCCGAAGAACAAGACGAGGGTCAGGCCGAGCTGGGGCAGGTTCTGGACCCAGGGCGACCAGACGGCGCGCAGGTGGGCATCCTTGATGTAAGCCCAGGCGACGCGCTCGGCGGCGTCGGCCAGGCGATTGATCTCGGCTTCCTCCTGGGCGAAGGACTTCACCACCCGCACGCCGTTGACGTTCTCGTCGACGATGGTGGCCACGTCGGCCAGGCGTGCCTGAGTGATCCACGAGATCGGGAACATGACCTTGCGCATGCGCAGACCGACGACGTAGAGGATCGGCATTACCACCAGGGCGATCAAGGCGAGGGGCACGCTGATCGAGAGCATGAAGGCGAAGGCTACGACGCCGATGAAGGCCTGAACGACAATCAGGGGAGCGAACGTCGAGTACATCTGCACGCTGCGGATGTCGCTGTTGGCCCGGCTGATCAGCTGGCCCGACTGGACTCGGTCATAGAAGCTGAACGACAGCCACGAGAGGTGCTCGTAGATCAACGAGCGAAGGTCGGCCTCGACGTTGTAGGCGGTGCGGTAGACGAAGTGGCGCGAGATGATCCCCGTCACTCCGGCGATCACGCCGACGGCGACAATGCGCAGCACGTCGCGCGTCAGGCTTCCGTGGCCGGCCACCAGGTCGTGGTCGATGGCGCCGTTGAGCATGTTCGGCACGAGGGTCTGAAAGACGAGGCTGACGAAGGACAGCCCGATCGCGGTGGCGAACGCCGCACGGTGCGAGCCGATGACCGGAAGGATCCGACGCCACCAGGGGAGTCGTGCGTCGCGCGAGATGCGGGCCCGGGGCCCCGGGTAACGGGAGCGGACACCTCCAAGCGGAGAGGCTGGCGCGACCTCGTGCAGGGGTGCCGGAGTCGTCGACGACGGGGCGGGCACCCCTGAATCGTAATGGGTTCGTAGCGGCCCTCCTCCTCCGTGACGACGTAAGGTTCGACCGTGCCAACTCCGCTCATCGTCTCTCACCCCCTCGTCGCCGACAAGATCCGCCAGTTGCGCGACGAGTCCACGTCCAACGCGGATTTCCTGCGACTGGCGAGTGAGATCTCTCGCTTCGTCGCCTACGAGGCGTTTCGCGACGCGCCCACGACCGCGACGACCGTCGACACTCCGGTCGCCCACGGTGCCCCAGCGATGCGCATCGACACCGAGTACGTGATCGTGCCGATCCTGCGCGCCGGCCTCGGCATGAGCCCGGCCGTCCAAGAGGTGCTGCCCCACACGCGACTATGCCTGGTGGGGCTGCGCCGCAACGAGACCACGCTGCAGCCTGACGTCTACCTCGACGGGTTACCCGAGTCGCTCGCGGGCGCGCACGTGGTGATCTGTGACCCGATGCTCGCCACCGGTGGCTCGCTGATCAAGGTCCTCGACATGCTGACGGCCCGCGGCGCGGGCGAGGTGACCGTGCTCTGCCTGATCGCGGCACGACCAGGGGTCGAGGCGGTGACCGCCCGTCACGGCGGGGTGCGCATTGTGGCTGCGGCCCTGGACGAGACGCTCAACGAGGTCGGCTACATCGTGCCCGGCCTCGGAGACGCCGGTGATCGCCTCTTTGGACTGCCCGTTCGCTAGCTACAGACCAATGTCCTCGAACCAGAGGTCGTGGTGCCCTGCGACGAACGTTGCGAGCAGCTCGGTGCAGGCCGGATCGTCGAGGACGATCACCTCGACGCCCAGCTCACGCAGCCAGTCGTGCCCGCCGTGGAAGTTCGTCGCCTCGCCGATCACCACGGCGCCGATGTTGAACTGGCGCACCAGGCCCGAGCAGTACCAGCAGGGTGAGAGTGTGGTGACCATCACGCAGTCGGCGTAGTCGCGGCGGCGTCCCGCGCGGCGGAAGGCGTCGGTCTCGGCGTGGGTCGAGGCGTCGTCGTCTTGGACGCGTCGGTTGTGGCCCGATCCCAGCAGCTCGCCGTCACGGGTGAAGAGCGCGGCCCCGATCGGGATCCCGCCCTCGGCCAAGCCCGCGATGGCCTCGTCGTAAGCGGAAGCGAGCATGGTGCGCGCGAGGTCGAGGTCAAGAGTCCGAGACGTGTCCATTCGAAAAGTATGCTCCAGCACCGTGGGTTCACGCGCGTACACGGTTGACATCGGTTCGCAACGGGTGGACCTTCCGGTGGTTCCGTTGTCGAGTGATCTGTCGCTCGCCCTTTTGATTACGGTGGACATGGGCGTGGGATTCATGGAGCGCGCCGGCCAGGAACTCGCCGCCCTCCTCACTCCCCACGACGTCGACGTGGTCGCGACGGTGGCCACGATGGGCATTCCCGTCGCGCACGAGGTCACTCGTCACTTGGGTCTTGACCAGTACGTGGTGCTGCACAAGACCCCCAAAATCCACCTGGCCGACGCGGTGAAGGAGTCGGTTCGCTCCATCACGACCGATGCCGACCAGCGCCTGCTCTTTGACCGGGCGCGGGTCAAGGACGTCGCGGGCAAGCGGGTAGCTATCGTCGACGACGTGATCTCCACCGGTGCCTCCACTGGCGCCGCGTTGCGGCTGCTGCGCCGTGTCGACGCGCAGATCGTGGCCATCGGCACACTCGTGACCGAAGCGTCACTGTGGCGCGAGTCCTTGGGCGCCGACGCTTCGATGGTGCACGCCCTGGGATCGATACCCATCTTTCACCCTACTGACAGTGGGGAACTCGTCGAAGACTGGATCGGCTAGTACCGGTTGCGGGGACGAAGTCTTATCTTGATCTGATAGTCACCACAGGACTCTCCCAGAGTGCGCCGCGAAGATGGTTTCGACGCCTTACGAATCAAGGAGTGTCTATGCGTACACGAATTATGAAGCGAATCGGCCTGTCGGCGGCAGCGGTGCTGAGCGCCGGCGTCGTCACCTTTACGCTCGTCGCCCCCGCACTCAACATCGCCGGAAACTAGGAGAGAGACATGAATCGCACCACCCGAACCCGAGTACTCACCCGCGCTGGCCTGTCGGCCGGCGCCGCCCTCACCGCCAGCGTGCTGGCCTTCACCCTCGTGGCGGCCGGCGTGAGCGTCGCGGGTGCCGCGCCACGTGCGCTGGATCACCCGCGCACTCATCATTCCCACGACGCCCAGGGCCTGCGCGGGCGCGTCACCGCGGTGAGCGCTACCTCGCTGACCATTAGCAATGACGGCCAGTCCTCGACCTTCACCCTCGACGCC
>JAJZSM010000231.1 GCA_021849765.1 Actinomycetes bacterium
GACCACGACGGCGACGTCGTAGCCGTGATCACAGAGCGCTCCCAGTGACACGACGGCGGCCGGCGGTGTCCCGAGGAAGGCGAGGCGCATCTACTCGCCGAGCAACTGTCCGAGTCCGTCGCGGTCGCGCCCGAGCGTGAGGCGTCGCTTGCGCAACAACTTCTTCGCCTCGCGACGCTGGTCCTCATCGAGCCGCTCGACGAGCAGTACCCCCTCGAGATGGTCCATCTCGTGCTGGAAGATCCGCCCTTCGTACTCGTCTGTCTCGATGTCGATCTCGTTGCCGTCGAGGTCGTAGCCGGTCAGGTGGACGGCGTTGGGCCGGGTTATCTCCCAGCTGAGTCCAGGAACCGAGAGACACCCCTCTTCGAATGTCCACTCACCATCGGTCTCGACGATGACCGGGTTCACCACCACGACGGGACCATCGCCCTGGTCGTAAACGAACAGCCGTTTCTGCACACCGATCTGATTGGCCGCGAGACCGGCGCCCGGCGCCTCGTACATCGTCTCAATCATGACCTCGGCCAAGGCGGCGATACGGCCGTTGATGTCCTCAACCGGCGTGGTCGCCTGGGTCAAAACGGGGTCGCCATACACGCGGATGGGCAATGTATTCACCGTTCCAGGCTACCGGCTCACTCGACGGCGACGCGCAGCGATGCGGGGCGCGACCGAACGTTCAAGGCATCGAGCAACGTCTCGACGTCGTCGGCGCGTACGACCACGCCTTGTGCGCCGACGCTGACACGCACGCGTTCGCCGTCGAGTGCCGAGGCAAAGGCCGCCGCCTCCTCGCCGCGTAGCGTGGCCACCGCACCGAACGGGGCCAGCCCGAGGACCCGCGCCGTCTCCAACTCATCGTCGAGCAGCTCATCAAAAGATCCCTCCTCGAGCGATCGAAGCACCGCGTCCTCGCCACGGCGTGTCTGAGCGAGCACCGAGCCACGGCCGTCGCGACGGGCGCCGACCAGCCGCCCGGCCCGTCCGACCACGCTCACCGCCTGGCGGCGGGCCGACTCGCGCGGTGCGAGGAGATACTGATCGAAATCGTCGATGACGACCAGCGAGGCGCGTCTAACGCGCTGGAAGACAGCTTCGGTGCCAACCACCACCCGCGCGAGCGCCCCATCGAGCGGGTCGGCCGCGGTCACGACGCTCACCGGCTGTCCGATTTGCGCCTCGAGGTCACGCTGCACCGTGCTGACGCCTTGGCGCAACCGCTTGACCCGGGTCGAGCCACACGACCGGCAGAAACGCTCTCGCGGCTCGTGGCCGTTCGCGCACGCGACCAGGTCGTCGACCTCCTGCTCGGCCAGGGTGCAAACCACGCAGCGATAGAGCTCATGGCACTGCGCGCACGCGAGCAGTCGCCCCCGGCCGAGGCGCTGGTGCACGACGACGACCGCCACCGGGTCGCTGCCCGCGAGCGCTCGATGCACCGTGTCGAGGGATTCGCGCGCGAGCAGGCCGTCGTGGGGGTCCCCATCGCGCCGGTCGACGACGGTCAGCCGGGGCCACCCGCCGGCAAGGCCCGCTTCTCGTCGCCAGCCCCCGACCATGAACCTGGGGCTCGGGAACATCGACGTCGCCCAGAGTGGTCGACCCTCGCGCCGACACCGTTCGACGAGGACGTCGTAGGCATGCCACGTGGGTACCGACTCGGATCGCAACGCGTCGTCGTCGACGTCGAGGATGACCGCTCCGGCGATGTGGGCCACCGGCGCCATCGCCGCGCCGCGCGCACCGACCACGATGGGCCACTGCGCGCGCATCCGTTCCCACTGATCGGTGCCCGCAACATCGCAGCCGCGCTGCTCGAGCCGACCGCGCAGCCGGCGCGCCCAGGCGTCCGTCGGGGCCACCACCAGCAAGCTGCCGGGCAACGTGCGAGTCGTCTCGTAGGCGTGCAGCACGAGACCGAGCGGATCGGTCGTCGGCGCCAGCTGGATGACGCCGGGTTCGAACGCGTCGAGTCCACCGGTGATCGAGGCGCTGAGCGCCGTCTTGGCCGGCGCGGTCGGCAACGCCGTCACCAGCCGTTTCGGCGAGGCCGACACCAACAGTCGCGCGAGCGGCGCCAGCCAGCGACTGCTCGCCCAGGTGAGGAACTCAAGCATCTCGGCCGGCGGGCCGAAGCCCAACCACTTCCCGATCGGCTTGAGATCGGGGGCGAGGCTCGCCTCGTCGACCACCCACGCACGAACGCTGCGATGATTGAAGTCGACGCGGACGCGGTCGCCGAGTTGGAGCGACGCGAGGTGATCGGGCACCAGATAGTCGAAGGGTCGGTCGACCGCGGCGACCTCGGTCACCACACGAACCGCACGCGGCCCCGTCACTAGTTCAGCGACAACTCCCGGCGCAGGTCGTCGACCCGCGGCGTCTGCTCCCACGTGAACCCCTGATCGCTGCGACCGAAGTGCCCGTAGGCCGCGGTGCGCTGGTAGATCGGACGACGCAGGTCGAGGTCTCGGATGATCGCCGCCGGTCGCAGGTCGAAGATCGCGTCGACGGCCTTAGCAATCTTGGCCCGGTCGACGGTCTCGGTGCCGAAGGTCTCCACGAGCACCGAGACGGGACGCGCCACCCCGATGGCGTAGGCCACCTGCACCTCGCAGCGTTGCGCCGCGCCCGCCGCGACCACGTGCTTGGCCACCCAGCGCGCGGCGTAGGCAGCCGAACGGTCGACCTTGGAGGGGTCCTTGCCCGAGAAGGCACCGCCGCCGTGACGTGCCATGCCGCCGTAGGTGTCCACAATGATCTTGCGTCCGGTGAGCCCAGCATCGGCGTGGGGACCACCCAGGACGAACTTGCCCGACGGATTGACGATGACCCGCATTGAACTGGTGTCGAGATTCGATGGCAACACCGGCCGGATCACGTGCTCGAGGACGTCGTGGCGAATGGTGGTCTGTGAGTCGTAGCCGTCCTCGTGCTGGGTCGAGACGAGGACCGTGTCCACCGCCACCGGCCGCCCGTCCTCGAATGCGATCGTGACTTGGGTCTTGCCGTCGGGGCCGAGGTACGGAATGAGGCCCGAACGACGAACCTGGGCCAAGCGCATCGACAGCCGGTGCGCCAGCCAGATCGGCACCGGCATGAAGTCGTCATTGTCGTCGCAGGCGTAGCCGAACATCATGCCCTGGTCACCCGCACCGAGCGCGTTCAGCTGGTCCTCGCCGCCCGAACCGCTACGCAACTCGAGGGCCGCGTCGACGCCACCGGCGATGTCGGGGCTTTGTTTGTCCAACGAGACGAGCACGGCGCAGGTGCGCCCGTCAAAACCCTTGCTCCCGTTGTCATAGCCGATGTCGAGGATGGTCTTACGCGCAATGGCGTTGATGTCCACGACCGCCGTGGTCGTGATCTCGCCCGCGACCACGCACAGTCCGGTCGTGAGCAGGGTCTCGCACGCGACTCGCGCGTGCGCATCTTGGGTGAGAATGGCGTCAAGCACGCTGTCGGAGACCTGATCCGCGATCTTGTCGGGATGTCCTTCCGTCACCGACTCCGAGGTGAAGAGGGTGCGATCGCTCATTGGTCTCCTTGCGGTAACAATG
>JAJZSM010000232.1 GCA_021849765.1 Actinomycetes bacterium
GCGATCACGGGCTCCTCGGCGAGGGTCAGCTCGAGCTGGCCCGCGCTCGTCACCATCGATCGCAACTGCAGTCCAACGTCTGGTGTGCTCACGAAAACGCCCCGTCCCTCGTCGACAGACGCGGCCTCGAGCCCCGTCGCTGCGAGCCTACGGCGACGTCGACACCGCGATCCGTCGGTGCCGGGTCCGATGGTCACATCACCGCTCGACGGGCCCCTCGCCGTCGCGGAACGACCGATCGAAGAAGGGACTACCCTTCAGGGAGGAAGGGGGTTGACATGGCTGACAAGTCTCCCCGAAAAGTGGCGTCCAAGAAGGCTGGCAAGAGCCTCAAGGAAAAGCGGCAGATCAAGAAGGAAAAGGACCGGGCCCACAAGGGCATCGGCGACTGACCGACCGATCGCGCGACCGCGACACGGTCTGCCACCGCAGCGTGGTGGCCGTCGCACCGACGTCGCGGTAGGTGGCGCCTCGAAAGCGGCCGCCAGAGCCCGGCTACGACGTCGGCAGTTCGGGTGGCGCTGGCGATGACTCGCCGCGGTTGGCCGAGCCGCAGCGCGAGGCGCGGATTGCCTCGATGACGACCGCCTCGGGCGGTGACGGCGGCAGCGCGCTCGGCGTGCTTCGTGCGGTCATCAGTCCGTCGAGCATGATGCGCAGGTAGCGACGCCACAGGTCGGGCGCGACATCATTCGCACCACCCGAGAGCGAGCTGATCATCATCTCGAGTACGGGGATGTCGGCCTCGACGACGTCGGGGCGCAAGAAGCCGTCGCACTGGGCCCGCTCGACGAGCGCCATCATGGCGGGCACGAGGCGGGTCTTGGCCGCCTTCATCCGCTCCTGCGCGTAGGGCGCGCCCATGATCACCTCGCGTAGTCCGCGGTTTGAGCAGAGCCGGCCGAGTGCCTCCTCGAGGAACCACACGAAACCGTCCCACGAGTTCGCCATCTCGTTGGCACGACGAACGAGGTCGGCGATCTCGTCGATCGCGTGCTCGAAGAGCGCCCAGACTAACGAGTCCTTGTCGGGGAACCGGCGATAGACCGTGGCCACGCCCACGTCGGCGGCGACCGCGATGTCGTCGAAGACGACATCGAGTCCCCGAGTCGCGAAAACGGTCGCGGCGGCCGCGAGTATCTTCTCGCGATTCCTCGCCGCGTCGGCCCGCAACGGTCGCTCGCTCGTATTCGATGTGGTGGTCACGGCTTCTCCCGTAGCAAATTTAGCAGTTTCACAGATAAGTGGAACGACTTACTCCAGATATCGCTACAGTGGAATAACTGGAGTCATCCATTCCAGTTATCTGACGAAGGAGTCACCGTGTCCGACGCAACGACCACCATCTCACCCACGATCGCCCAGCGGGCCGCCAAGGCCCACGAACGACGCTGGTGGATCCTGGCGGTGCTTGCGATCGCGCAGTTGATGGTCATCTTGGACGGGACGATCGTCAACATTGCGCTGCCCACTGCGCAACACGCGCTCGCTTTCTCCAACTCCGACCGCCAGTGGATCGTGACGGCGTACTCGCTGGCCTTCGGCAGCCTGCTCCTGCTCGGTGGTCGCATCTCGGACTACATCGGACGAAAGAACGCGTTGATCATCGGCCTGGTCGGCTTCGCCGGCGCGTCGGCGCTGGGCGCGGCCTCCATGAACTTCACGATGCTCGTCACCGCGCGCACCATCCAGGGGGCCTTCGGCGCGCTGCTCGCACCGGCCGTGCTCGCCCTGCTCACCACGACCTTCGTCGACCCCGATGAGCGGGGCAAGGCCTTCGCCATCTACGGAGCCGTCGCCGGGGCCGGTGGCGCCCTCGGCCTCCTGCTCGGTGGTGTGCTCACCTCGTACGCGTCGTGGCGCTGGACGCTGCTCGTCAACCTCTTCTTCGCCGCGGTCAGCGTCGCCGGGGCCGTCGCCTTGATGCAGCACGACCGGGGCGTCGACCACGACCCGCTCGACTGGCCCGGCGTCCTCACCGGCACCACCGGACTCTTCGCCCTCGTCTACGGTTTCTCCCACGCCGAGACCACGTCGTGGACCGACGTCTACACCATGGGCAGCTTCGTCGCCGCCGCGGCGCTGCTGGTCGCCTTCATGGCGATCCAGCGCCGTACGCGCTTCCCGCTGCTGCCGCTTCGAGTCCTGATGGACCGCAACCGCGGCGGTGCGCTCGCGGCCATGCTCGTCGCGGGCTCTGGCATGTTCGGCGTCTTCCTCTTCCTCACCTACTACCTGCAGGTCACCCTCGGCTTCAGCGCCGTGATGACCGGCGTCGCCTTCTTGCCGATGGTCGCGGGGATCTCGATCACCGCGCAGCTCTCCAACATCTCCTTGCTGCCCAAGTTCGGTCCCCGTCCGCTCATCCCCGTCGGGATGCTGATGGCCGCGGGGTCGCTGTGGTGGCTGACCCGCCTCGGGATCCACAGCTCCTATCTCACCGACATCCTCGTGCCACTCATCACGATGGGACTCGGCGTCGGACTCATCTTCGCGCCGTCGTTCAACACCGCGACCCTGGGCGTCGCCAACCACGATGCCGGCGTCGCGTCGGCGCTCGTGAACACCTCCCAGCAGATCGGTGGCTCGATCGGCACGGCGCTGCTCAACACGCTCGCGGCCAGTGCGGCGACGAGCTACCTCGTCGGGCGGGCGCCCACCGCGCTCAACGCCGAACTCGCCGGCGTGCACAGTTACACCGCGGCCTTCGGCTACTCGGCGTGGATCTTCGTCGGTGGGGCGATACTCACCGCGATCCTGCTGCGCTCGGGCGCGCCCGAGCAGCTGGGCGCGTCACCGACGCTCGTGCACTGACGGAGGCGCCTAGCCGAGTCGCTCGGTCAATCCCGAGACACGGTCCACCTGGCGGTCCGTCGCCGCGGCGACCGCCGCGAGGTCACCAACCAACGAGACCGACCGCTTCGCCCGGGTGACCCCGGTGTAGAGCAGTTCGCGGGTGAGCAGCGGCGACCCGACGCGCGCCAGCACCACCACGACGTGGTCGTACTCGCTGCCCTGGGACTTGTGGATGGTCATGGCCCACGCGGGCTGGGCGTGGGCGATCGCGGCGAGGGGCCGCTCGCGGCCGTCGTCGAAGACCACGTTCAGCTCGCCG
Source organism: Actinomycetes bacterium (assembly GCA_021849765.1). The sequence continues at coordinate 3,116 of JAJZSM010000232.1, forward strand.
TCGACCTCCATGACGACGCCGACGTCGCCGTTGTGGAGTCCCAACGACCGTTGGTTCCTCGTGATGAGCACGGGCTCACCCACCGAGTACCGCGAGCCCGCGCTCGCGCGACCCTCGCGCAGCGCGTCACGGACGCGTTCGTTCCACCACGCCACCGAACCCGGTCCCTCGCGGTTGGCCGCGAGCACCGTGAGCGCGTTCGCGAGTGCGCCCAGCGCGGGCCGGTCGCCCCGGCGAGCCGCGTCACGCAGCGCGCGCGCGTGCTCGACGACCGTCGCGACGAGTTCGGGGTCGTCGAAGCGGCCGTAGTGGTGCAGGTCGGTGCGCTGGTCGGACATGAATCGCCGCACGCCCTCACCGTCGCCCGCCTTCACGAGTGACGCGAAGTCCAAGATGTCGCGGTTGTCGGTGCGGTGCACCGTAACCAGACGCGTGACGAGT
>JAJZSM010000233.1 GCA_021849765.1 Actinomycetes bacterium
CACGCTTGACACTCGTATTCGTAGGTTGGCATACGTCGGTACTCCCGCAGACGAGATAACTGAGCCAGTGTACCGGTCACGTCGCGGCTCGCTGTCGCGGCTCAGTAGCATTGCGCCGTGGACGACTTCCACCAGCTCCGACGAACCCCGCACGACGGGACCTTTCCGCGCGAGATCGGACCCACCGAGGTCATGGCGAGGCGTGCGCTCGCGCGGTGCCGTATCAACATGCTGGCGACGACGACCTCTGCGGTGGCCTCGAACACCGTCAACAAGGGTGACGTGCTGGCCACGGCCCGAGTCGCGGGAATCCAGGCCGCCAAACAGGCTGCGTCCCTACTGCCCATGTCTCATCCAGTCCTGGTGGGCAACGTTTTCATTAATTTCACCATCGCTGACGCCCACATCGACGTCGAGGCGAGCGTCGACACGATTGACCGGACCGGCGTCGAGATGGAGGCGCTCACCGCGGTGACGATGGCGGCGTTGACCGTCTATGACATGTGCAAGTCGATCGATCGGACGATGACCATCGAAGCGGTGGCCCTGTGGGAGAAGTCAGGCGGCCGTTCGGGCGTGTGGCGCCGCGACGACGAGCCGTCGGCGCTGTGACGGGCTCGACCGACGGGTGGCCGGCGCTGGGCAGGGTTTACCGGTGATTCGCGACGCCCTCGAAGAGAGCCGTGAGCGGCTCGTCGCGCTGACCCTGCTGTTGCAGAGCGCCACCCGGCAGCGGCCGCTCACGCAAGAGACGATCGTGTCGGAGCTGCTTATCGACGAGTACCCCGTGAAGGCGAGCGGCCCGCGCAAAGTACGCGCCTATCAGGGAGGTGAATCGGCGATCCGACAGAAGTTCGAGCGTGACAAGGCGAAGATTCGCGAACTGGGCATGCAGATTGAGACAGTCGTCCAGGACGATGGTGCCGTCGGTTACTGGATTGAACCCGATGCGGTGTACGCCGAACCACTCGACCTCACCAGTGCTGAGCAGCGCATCGTACGGCTCGCGCTGCGACTCTGCGGCTTCGGCCGATCCGGGGCGTTCAGCCTCTTTGACGAGGGACCGGCCCCCGACGGCGGACTCGAGTTCTCCCATTACTTCAACCCCGTGTTACGCGCGCTGCGACTCCGTCGCGTCCTCGCCTTCGACTACCAGTCCTCAGCCAACAAGCTCCGTCTCGTCGAGCCCCTCGCGATCCGAGTGATCGACGGCGCCACCTACGTGGTGGCCCGGGTTCACGGCACGAATGAGGTGAAGGGCTACCGGATGACTCGCATCACGTCGATGCCGGTGGTGCGCGCCGATACCTTCGAGGTCGACGAGTCATTGCGTGAGCTCGCGACCGCCTGGCGACCGGAATTCGCGCGTACGCCCAAACCCGTTGACGTGGTCGTGGTGACCTCGGCGAACTACGCAGCGCTGCTCGCGCGTGAATACCCTAAGGCGGTCACGGCGGTGAAGAAGGATGGGACGCTCGAGGTGGGGCTCTCGTTCGACAATCTGCGCGAGGCGCTCCGCTTCGTCGTGAACGCCGGGGTGAGGGTCCGTCTCGTAAGTCCGAAACTTTTGAAGAGCGAACTGACCGCGTGGCTTCGTGGGGTCAACCGTGGCGTCGTGCCGGACATGAGTGCGGTGCGGTTCGATCCCGTCACGACGACCGACGCGCTCGGCCAGGCCCTGCAGTTGCTGCACGCCGTCCACCTCAGCGGCGACGGACTTCGAATCAGCGATTTGGCCCGCCGATTCGACCTGTCGGCGGACGTCGTCCGTCACGTGATGGACCGGCTGGTCTCCTTCGAACCCTTGCACGGCCGCTACGGATTCCCGGCGCACGTGATCAAGGAGTGCGACGACTGGGAGCGTGAGGCCGAGGATGATTCGCTCTATCGGGCCGAGTACGGCGGCGACGTCGACGCCACCGATCTGGCGACGTTGACTTGGCGCGAGCTCTTCGAACTCAACATCGCACTGCGTGAGGCATCGCGGATCTACGACGTCCCCGAATTGCGCACAGCGATCGACAAAATCGAGGCTGCGATCGGCTCGCAGGTGCAGATCGAGACCACGGTGCCCGAGTCGATGCTTGCCGTTGTGCGTTCGGCCATTGAGTCGGGCGAGCGCATCAAGATCCACTACACCCCAGCGACGGCCGAGGAGTCCCAGGAACGGACCATCGAGCCGCGCGAGATCAGGGTGCTCAACGGCCACTCGTACGTTCGGGCGTACTGTTTGACGCGCGATGCGTGGCGGACGTTTCGAGTCGACCGGATTAACGACGTCGTGGCCAAGTCTCAAGCCGACGAAGTACGTCCCACCGACCCGGTATCGAACTGGCTCACGGCAGTGGGTGAATCCGGCAGCGACGTCGTGGTCGTGGTCGAGGCACCGCAGCGATGGATTTTCGAACCCTTGCCGAGCGCGCAGTGGTGGCCCCTTGACGACGGCCGCCATGCGGTCCGTTTTCGCGTGGCGGACCGATCGTTCCTTGACCATCTGATGGTCCAGGCCGGCCCGGGGGCGGTCGTCGTAACGCCCGAGTTCGCCGACGCCGGACGAGAACTGGCGCGACGGATCCGAAGCGCACTGTAACGACGACCGTTGGGCCACGGAGGTCCACGGTGATTCACATATTCGTTCGACGGTCGAGCGACGTCGAGTATCTGACGAGCGATCGCGCCGACGAGTTGGCCGATGCACGCCGGGGTGAACCCGGCTGGTGGCTGCGTGGTACCGGTGACGCTCGTTCGAGCGCGGACGTCGCTACGGTGCTCCAGACGACCGCGCGTGCCACCGTCGTGGGCTACGACGTTGTCGTGGCGGCGCCACGGCCGTTGTCGATCCTCATCGCATTGGATGCTGAGGCTGCGCCCGGGGTGGTGGCCGCCCACCGTGCGGGCGTGCTCGCCGCCATCGACTACCTGGAAGATCGGGCGCTGGTCGTGCGCCAACGCGTCGAGGGCGGCGAGTATCTGCGTCGGGCGAGCTGGAGCCGGGTGGTGGGCTTCACTCATGGGATTAACCGGTCGGGCGAGCCGCATCTGCACGATCACGTGCTCGTCGGTGCTCGCCCAGACCACGAGTCAACGGTGGCCGACTCGCGTTCGCTGTTCGCGCACCTGCCCGCTGCCGACGCGCTGTACCGGTCGACCCTACGTTTCGGGGTCAATCAGCGCACGGCACGCACGGCGTGGCGCAGCTTCGCGGGCGTCGAGGGCGTGACGGGTCTCGACGAGGGGTACCGCGCCATCTGGGGTGGCCACGCCGACGAGCGTGGAGAAAAGCCGTCGTGGACGCGCGAGGAGGTGGTGGAACGTTGGCATCGGGACCAGGGTTACTTCGAGCCGATTGGGATGACCCGGGAACCGCCTCAGCGATCCTTTGACGCGCACCAGTTCGCCGCGACTTTCGAAGGAGCGACGCGTATCATGCGGATTCCGAGGGTTTTCGTACACCCGTTCCGATTGATTCCGTACACCGATTCCGGAGTTTTCGTACACCCGTGGGGAGTCGTCGGCTGACGCTGTGGTGATCGAAGGGCACCGACAACACTTCT
>JAJZSM010000234.1 GCA_021849765.1 Actinomycetes bacterium
GCTACACCCGACTGCGACTGGTCGTGGAGCACCGCCGAGGAAGGCCCGGACAGTTCAAACGGTGGGCGGAGAAAACTGTCGCACGAGGGTCGATGCACGGTCAGCGTCGCGACGCCACCCTGACATGTTCAAGATCGTGATGGTACCGTTCAAGTAGGGCCTCGAGGAAGGAGGCCGCCGATGTCTCGAAGCCTGCTCCTGCTTGTGATCATCGTCCTGCTGGCGACACTGGCGGTTCGACGGCCCTGGCGCGGGGCGTCCAGGACTCCCGAGGAGTCGCCGTTCGACACATCCGACGCGGACCGAGCGACAGCGACGTCCGCACCGGCGGTGGTTCCAGCGAACCAGCGCGGTTCGCTCGCGCGCCAGCTCGAGCGCTGGCGCCGCGCTGGCATCATCACGGACGACCAAGCCGCGGCGATCACCCGCCTCGAAGTTCGCGAGCCCGTGCCACCGCGCGCCTCGCGGTCCGCGGTCGTCGCCGAGACCGTGGGCTACGTTGGCGGCATCCTCGCCGTCGTGGGCCTCGGGCTGATCGTCGCCCGGTACTGGGCGAACCTCAACACGCCGGTCCGCCTCGTCGGCAGTGGCGTCCTGGCCCTCGCGCTGGGTCTCGGTGGTGGCCGAGTAGCCGAAGCCGCCGGTGCATCGTGGCAACGGCTGCGCTGGTTCCTGTGGCTGGCGAGCACCGCCGCCGCCGGTCTCTTCGCCTTCGTCGCGACGAGAGCCGTCGCGAGCCCTGCGCCACGGGCCGAGGTCGTAGTCCTCGTCACGGCACTCGTCGTCGGCGTTGTGAGCTTTGCCCTGTGGCGTGGCCGCTTCCGACCCATTCAGGAGATGACGACGCTCGGCGCGGGCGTGGTCGCCCTTGGTGCGGTCTCGCGACTCGTCGGCACTCCGACGTGGATGTCGGTGGGCGTGTGGGTCGGCGCCGCCATCGTCCTCGCGCTGTCGATCGGTCGCCTCGTGCCAACGCGAATCGTCGCCGAGATCGTCGGCGCGTTCGCCCTGCTCGTGGCGGCCATCATGCTGCTCAACCACAGCACCGGCCCCGGTGGCCTCCTGAACCTAGTTGGCGCCGTGGCGCTGCTCGCGGTGGCGGCCTCGCCGCGAGTGGTTCCCGCGAGGGCTGACGCCATCCTGCTCGCCGTCACGGGCGCCGTGGTCATCGCCCAGTCGACGCCGGTGACGCTGAGCTACTTCGCCGAACGGGCCGGCCTCGTCACGGGTGGCCTCGTCTGGCTGGTCGGCGCGAGCGGCCTGCTCGTTGGCGCCACGATGCCGATGCGGGCCGAGCGACTCACGCGATGGGTGGGATCGCTGACGATGCTGGGCGGTGCCGCGATCATCGCCGGCGAGTACCCGGATCGGGCCCCGGTCGCGGGACTGGTGACGGCCGTCGGACTGCTCGCGCTCGGTGCACGTCCGGGCGAACTCGGGGAGTCGGTGATCGGCGCCGTCGGACTGCTCGTGAACGTGCCGTGGCTCATCATCCGACTCTTCCCGGGCCAGGTACGCGCACCGCTGGTGACGCTCATCACGGGTGTGCTCTTCGTCGCGTTGGCACTGGTGCTGGCGCGCGAGCACGCGCACGCGCCACACGGCCACGCACCGCGAAGGCGGTTGCGACACTGACGCGACCGCGTTTGCCGATCGCTGGTCGAGTTTCGATCGACGGGCTGTACGGCGTTCGCGGCAGTGACCGACGCGACGTGGCTGGAGCGTGAATGATGGTGGTGGACGGACCACAGGGGGTACCGATATGGCCAAGCCGACCGTGGCGGGTCGCCGCGCAGCGACCGAGTCGGAGTGGACGCGCACGCGCAATCAGATCGCCCAGTCACTGCCGGCGCTCGAGCCGGGCTTCTTCGTCGTGCTCGAGACTCGCGACGACGATCCCTACTACGTCCAGGTCCTGTCCAAGGGCCCCGACGGCTACCGCGCTGAGGCGGTGGCGAGCCTCTTCCTCCCCGAGTGGAAGCAACTCGGGGAATGGGGCGACGAGCGCCTCACCACGCTGGGATGGAACCCACCGTCCGATCAACCTGAGACCAAGTCGGCCAACTGGTGGCGCGAGTTCAAGCCCGAGGAGGCACCCGAGATCGCGCGATTCGCGGTGGCCACGCTGCGAGAGACCTTCGGCGTCACCCATCCCCACTCGCTCGTCTACGTGGCCTCGAACAAGTCCGGCGACGTGATCCTGTTGCCGGGCCTCGGCATTCAGCACAAGCCCGCGCCGGCGCCGCTCGTCGATCGCGTCGGCAACGCCCTGCAGCGAATCTTCCAGGTCGAGACCGTCGAGCGCGACAGCGACGGCGACTGGCCGCTGCGGATCGGTGAGGGGGTGGTCTACGTTCGCGCGATGGAACGCGAAGGCGTGGTCTCGGTCTTCGGTCCGGCGCTGCTCGGGCTCACGGCGTCACCCCAGCTGCTTGAAGCGGTGAACAGCGTCAATTCGAAGATCCACGGTGCGCGCGCCTGGTTCGCCGGTGACGCCGTGGCAGTCGCCAGCGAGTTCGTCGACACCGCCGAGCTCGAAGGGCTCCGTCCCGCGATCGAGACCGTCGCCGCCCTCGTGCACGTCGTCGGCCAGGAGCTCGCGGCCACCTTCGGCGGCCACGTGGCCGGCCAAGCCGAGCCGCCGACACCGCCGACACCGCCGGTGCCATCGGCTCCGACACACGACCCGGAACCGGGCTACCTCTAGGGGATACTTCGGCGCCCACCGGCCACCGCACGTTCGCCGCCACCGACAAGGTGGAGCCACGCCAGCCGGTCAACAGTCGCCGATGGATTCATCGTCGAGGCACACCGCCTCGCTTCGCCGCCTCGATGACGAACTTGGTCGCTGCGTCCACACCGTTGAGAAAGAGTTGGTCGTGCTGCTCCGTCGTGAGGTCGAAGTCCATCGCGCCCAGCCCGATGTTGTCGACGAAGATGGTTCGACCCACCGTTGAATGATGCGAGGCGATCGTCTCCCACTCGTTCATCATCGTCTTCAGGCATCGAACGGCCACTGCGATCGCCGACTCGCGGAAGTTGGCGGTCGGGTAGTCGACGTTGAACTGCGAGAGCTTGACGCCTATCGTCGGCCACCGCGGCGCCTTGCCGTCGACGCGATCGAAGGTGTGGATCGGAAACTTCGCCAGTAGCGCGCCGTCGACCCACGTGTGCTCGCCGGCCGGGAACCGCACCATCGCGGAGGCGCCGCCTGGCGTCTCGACGGCCACGGTGGCTTCCTTGGCTTGAAAGTGGACGGATTCGAAGTAGAACGGGACCGACATCGAAGCCCGCACCGCGCGAACCGGATCCTGTTCGTCGGGGTCCACGCCGTAGGTCACGTAGTCGAAGGGCAGGCAGGCGAGCCTCGCGCGGGTGAGGTCAGAGGTGTAGACCACGAGTCGGTACTGGCGGCCCGAGACGCCTGCGAGCTCGGGGTCATCGTCCTCGGTGAGGGCGAGATCGCCGAAGGTCTTGATGCCCAACTGGCCGTGCAAGACCGGTCCGAGCCACTGGTCGAGGTAGTCGCCCGAGTAGAGCCCCTCACGCCAGAT
>JAJZSM010000235.1 GCA_021849765.1 Actinomycetes bacterium
CCCTACACCGAGGTGCTGCTCTCGGCCAACGCGGCCGCGATCGCCGCGGGCCGCGCGCGGATCCGACTGCGCGGACCCTCACCGAGCCTCGCCAACCCACCATCGGGGTGCCGGTTCCACACGCGCTGTCCGCGCTCGCTCGGGGAGCTGTGCGCCACGGTGGCCCCACCGATGCAAGTCGCCGACGCGGGGCACCAGTACCGCTGCCACATCGAGCCGAGTGCCCTGGCGACGCTTCAGTCGTTGCGGCCCGACGCCGCCGCGGCTCGCGACGCCGAGACAACCACCGATACTGACGCCACGACGACAAGGAGCACCCGTGGACATTCGTGACTTTTCTCTCGATTTCTTCTCGCTGCAGGGCAAGAACGCCATCGTGACTGGAGGCAACACCGGTCTCGGTCAGGCCTTCTCGCTGGCGCTCGCCAAGGCGGGTGCCAACGTGTTCATCCCGAGCGTCACCGACGACGGGGGCGAGACGCGACAGCTCGTCGAATCGTGCGGCCAACACGCCGAGGTCGTCATCGCCGACGTCACCGCGCCGGGCGTGCCTCGCGAGGTCGTCGAAGCGTGCGTGGACAGCTTCGGCTCCCTGGACATCGTCGTCAACTCCGCGGGCATCTGCAACATCGCCTCCGTCGACCAGTTCGACCGGGCCCAATGGGACCCGATGGTCGCATTGAATCTGACCGCGCCTTTCGAACTCAGCTTCGAGGCGGCCAAGTTCATGGTCGCCCAGCGCTCGGGCAAGATCATCAACATCGGCTCGCTGTTCTCGCTGCTCGGCGGGCTCGGCTCGCCGGCCTACGCCGCGACCAAGCACGGCCTCGCGGGGTTCACCCGCGCCTACTGCGACGAGCTCGCCCGCTACAACGTCCAGGTGAACGCGATCGCGCCCGGCTACTTCGCCACGGCGATGACCACCGGCACCCGCGCCAACGCCGAGCAGAACCAGCGCGTACTGGACCACATACCGGCCGGTCGCTGGGGTGACGTCGCGGACCTAATGGGCGCGACCGTCTTTCTCGCGAGTCGAGCGGCGGACTACGTGAATGGGCACCTGCTGGTGGTTGACGGAGGGTACTTGGTGCGATGACTTCCACGAAGGAGAACACAGCGGTGGTGACAACACGATCGGACTTGACCCGCGCGCAGATCGTCGAGCGGCTGGTGGCGATGTTCGGCCAAGAGCCCGTCGACGTCGATGACGAGCACCTGCGTCGTGCGAGCGTCGACCGCTTCAAGAAGTACACGGCGGTCAACGGCATCTTCGACGGCCCGATCCCAGCCGCGGTGGTTAGCGTGACGTCGGCTGCCGAGGTGTCGGCGCTACTCGCCTTCGCTAACGAGCACCGCATCAACGTGGTGGCGCGCACCGGCGGCACCGCGACCGAGGGCGGGCTCGAAACGATCGTCGAGGACTCGATCGTCCTCGACGGCTCAGCGATGAACTCGATTGTCTCGATCGACCCGATCAACATGATGGCGACCGCCCAGTGTGGGGTGCCCCTCGAGGTCCTTGAGGACGCCGTCCGCGCCCACGGGCTCACGACGGCCCACTCGCCCCAGTCCAAGCCCATCGCCCAGATGGGCGGGCTCACGGCGACCCGATCGATCGGCCAGCTCTCGACGCTCTACGGCGGGATCGAGGACATGGTCGTCGGCCTCGAGGCCGTCTTTCCCGACGGGACGATCACGCGGATCAAGAACGTGCCGCGTCGCGCCGCCGGGCCGGACATCCGCCACGTCATCATCGGCAACGAAGGTGCGCTGTGCTTCATCACCGAGGTGACGGTCAAGCTCTTCGCCTACCGGCCTGAGAACAACCGCTACCAGGGCTTTCTCGTGCAAGACATGCGAGCGGGTCTGGCCATTTTGCGGACGGTGATCACCGAGGGGTATCGCCCGGCGGTGTGCCGGCTCTACTCGCCCGAGGACGCCCGCCAACACTTCGGCGACCTCGACCCCGAGCGCTGCCTGTTGCTCTTTGTCAGTGAGGGCCCGGCGGGCATCGCCACGGCGACGGCCGACGCGATCGAGGCAATCATGGCCGACCAGCCCCACGAGGTGTTCGACCCGGCGCGCATCGAGTCGTGGTTCGCCAATCTGAACTGGGGAATGGACAAGATCCTCGCCGAGCAGGCGACGATGCGTACGCAGCACCACCTCGGCTACACGACCGAGATCTCGGCGAACTGGTCCCAGATCGGCGACATCTACGACGCGGTCATGACGCGGATCCGAACCACCTACCCCTACGCCAAGGATCTCACGATGCTCGGCGCCCACTCGTCGCACAGCTACCAGACGGGCACCAATCTCTATTTCGTCTACGACTACGACATCGACTGCGAGCCTCGCGACGAGATCACCAAGTACCACATACCGATCAACGCGATCATCGTCGAAGAGTCGCTGCGACTGGGCGGGTCGATGGTGCACCACCACGGCATCGGCAAGTACCGTACTGCGTGGACCGAGCAGGAGCACGGCAGCGCCTACTACATCCTGCGAACGCTGAAGAGCGCTTTCGATCCCCAGGACATCATGAACAAGGGCACGATCTTCAAGGCGAACTGAACATGGCCCAGCGCTACGTCATCGCCATCGACAACGGCTCCCAGAGCACCAAGGTGTCGATCATCGACCGCGACGGCACGGTCGTGAGCGAGGCTCGCCAGGCGTTGCGCCCGAGCAACACACCACGGCCCGGGGTCGTCGAACACCCCGACGACGACATCTGGGAGTCGATCGGCGTGGCCAGCCGGACCGCCATGGCCCAGTTCGACGGCGACCCCGCTGACATCGCTGGCGTGGGTCTGTGCACCATTCGCTTCTGTCGAGCGATGCTGCGAGCCGACGGCTCGCTCGCGAGTCCCGTGCTCAGCTGGATGGACGAGCGCGTCTCGCGACCCTACGTGCCCGATGATCCGACGGTGCGCTACGTCACCACGTCCTCGGGCTACGTGACCCATCGTCTGACGGGCGAGTTCCGCGACACCGCCGCCAACTATCAAGGCGTCTGGCCGATCAGCACCGATCGCTGGTCGTGGCTCGAGGACAGCGAGGGCTTCGCCGACTATGGCATCGACCGAGCGATGCTCGTCGAACTCGTGATGCCGGGCGAGCCACTCGGCGCGGTGACCCGTGACGCGGCCCGGCACACCGGCATCGAGGCGGGCACCCCCGTCTTCGCGACGGCCAATGACAAGGCCGTCGAGGCGCTCGGCAGCGGGCTGCGCACCGCCGACGAGCTCCTGGTGTCGCTCGGCACCTACATCGCCGCCATGTCACTCGGTACGTCCAATAGAACTGACGCGACGGGGTTCTGGTCCAACTTCGCTTCCACCCCCCACGACTACCTCTACGAGAGCCTCGGAGTGCGCCGCGGAATGTGGACGGTGAGCTGGTGGCGAGACCTCCTCGGCGCCGAGGTGCTCGACGGTGCGGCAGGTTCCGGTCAGAGCCCGGATCAGTTCCTGGACGACGGGGCCACGCTCGTCGGTCCGGGCTCTGATCTCTTGACGGTCATTCT
>JAJZSM010000236.1 GCA_021849765.1 Actinomycetes bacterium
AGAGTGCGTCGCCGTCTCGCGCGTGGAGGGTCGGCAGCGCCACGGCCAAGTCGTCCACCACGGCCGCGACGGTGCAATAGGGCGCGGCGTCGAGCACGGCGTCGACCAGTTCGCGCTCGTAGCGCGCCTTTTCGGGCATGCGCCGGACCCGAGATCGATCGCCGGGTGCGTCGTGACCGATCATGCTCGCAGGTCGCCACCGAAGAACGTCCGAGCGTAACCCGCTACCTCGACGTTCTTCTCGAAGAGTCGTGCGTACATCACCCCGCCTCGTGTCGACGCCTGACGCACGACCACGGTGGGCGACCCGGTCTGGGCAACCCACCACGGCGCAACGGCGCACAGTGCGCTACCGGTGACTGGGTCTTCGGCCAGTCCGAGCCGTGGCGCGAAGACGCGAATCGAGACGTCGGCGTCCGGCCCCCCGACACAGGCCGCGATTACGAGCGCGCCGGGGACGAGGAAGAGGCTCATGGGGTCGATCGCGAGACCGCACAGTGCGTCATAGTTCTCCACGACGGCAAGAACGCTCTGGGGTCCCGCCTGGTAGACCTCACGAACTGCGCCGAGAGTGCCGTTGAGCACCGCGACGTCAAGTGGCTCGAGGTAGGCCCGTGGCAAGTCAATCCCGAGCATGCCATCGCGCAACCGACGTCCGGAAAGTACGCCGGCGCGGGTCTGGAAGTAGAGCTCACCAGCGGGGACGCCGAGTTCACTCAAGAGCACGTGCAGCGTGGCGAGCGTGGCGTGCCCGCACAGGTCGACCTCGACGGTTGGCGTGAACCACCGCAGCGACCAACCGTCGCCTACTCGTCGAATGAACGCCGTTTCCGAGACACCGAGTTCGAAGGCGATCTGCTGTAGGTCTTCGTCGGAGACCGACCGCTCCAGCAAGACCACCACCGCCGGGTTGCCCCGCGCGCCCTCGCCGATAAAGGCGTCGACCCACCAGAGGCGGTGGCCGAAGGTGACGTTCACGGAGTCCACGGACATAGAGCCTGCCACACCACCGACGCGGGCGTAAACTTGTCTGGTGCGCGTCGCGACGTTCAACCTGCACGCCGGGGTGGACGGCTGGGGGCGCCCGACCGGCGCCCTGGAGCACGCCGCATCGTTGAACGCCGACATCCTGATCTGCCCCGAGACGTGGCGGGGCGACGACGGTGTCGACTTCTTCGCCGATCTCCAATCGCGACTGACGATGACAGGGATCTTCGTACCCCTCGCGCGCGCCGAGCGCGTCACCACTGGCCGCGCTGGCGCCACCTGGCAACCACGGCTCGCCCACTTCACGGGCGAGCACGGACTTTACTTCACCGAACATCGCTCACTGAGCCCCGCCCAACTGACTCGACGTGCCCGGTCTCGATCCGTCGAGCAGGGCGACTGGGGTCTCAGTCTTCTCACCCGTTACCCGATCATCACCATCCGCGCGCTCGCTCTCGGACGTCTGCCACGCGAGCGCGTTCAACGTACGCTCATCGTCGCTGACCTGGACGTCGACGGCCGGACGATCACGGTTCTCGCCATCCACGGCGCTCACCTAAGCCACGGGTCATTTCGCCAGTACCGACTTGTGCGGACGATCGCCGACGCCATCGATCCGCTGCGCCCGGTCCTGCTGGTCGGCGACTTCAACTCGTGGCGCCCACCGCTCCGTCTCTTCTTACCGGGTTGGCGAACCTTGGCTCGCGCCCGGACCTGGCCCGCCCACCGTCCACACTCCCAGATCGATCACATCCTCGGGCGCGGACCGTGGCGGACGTCGGCCAGTTGCGCCAGTGACGGCGGCAGCGACCACCTCGCCCTCAGCGCCGACCTCGAACTCGCCAACTACTGAACGGAAAGGCCCGAGACGTGGTGGAATGATGTTCGACACGCACGAGTCTGCGGGGTGCACGTCATGAATCTGGAGATTCGCGAAGAGCCGATTGGTTCGCTCGGGGAACACGCCACGATATCCATCGCGTACCTCGTCGACACGATCCTCGTCGCGTCGGTGTTGGACAGGGGCCTGGGCGGGATCGTCCTGCACGAACGCGCCGTCGACACCCCATGGCTCAAGGACTACGACGCAATCAAAGGAGAAGGTCCGACGCGGTGGCCCAAGCGATTCGATGTCACAAACTGGGGACTCATCGCTGCCCACCAATACGGAGTGCGGGTCGGTGGCGCCGTGGTCGCTTTCAAGACCCCGCACCTTGCAATGCTGGACGAGGAAAGTGACAGGGCGGCGCTCTGGGACATTCGCGTTCGACCGGATCTACGTCAGTCAGGCATTGGCTCCCACCTCTTTCGCGCCGTCCATGAGTGGGCACGCGTACGAGGGTGCACCCAGATCCGAGTCGAGACTCAGAATGTCAACGTTCCTGCCTGTCATTTCTACGCAACAATGGGCTGCGCGTTGGAGAGTATCAATCGTTTTACGTATCCGGAGTCACCCGAAGAGGTTCAGATCCTTTGGCGCATGGACCTGTGAGCTATCCGAACTCACCCACGCACTTGTCGTTACGCCCCTCACGAGTCCGAATCACCACTACACGAGCTCGACCCCTCGACTCTCGGGAAGTCGTGTGAGCAGTAACAGCGACGGTAATAAGGGAAGGAAGGTCACCAGCGCCGGTATGCGCAGCGACGATGACGCGACACCGCCGACCGCGTCGCCGATCCACCCGAACAGCGCGAGCCCCGCGGTCGCACCCAAGACTCCGGCGACCCCGGCCCATCCCGCCGCGGTCGCGCGATGCGCGTGGGGAAAGATCTCGGTGCTCAGCGCGCTCGCCGCCGGTGCCAGTAGTCCCGCCGCACCGACGCCGAGGAAATACCCGACTTCGAAGTTGAGCCGCCCACCGCTGTAGGCGAACGCGGAGGTGACAGCAAGCGCCAACACGCCGATCCCGACGGTGCCCCGACGACCGATGGTGTGGGCGAGCCGCCGTCCGAGGATGAGCCCCGCCAGACCCGATACCGCGCTCGCGGTCACGACGCCGGCGACGACCGACGGACTCAGACGCAGCACGCCTTCGCCGTAGACGAAGGTGAAGCCATTGGCGGGACCGGTGATCATGCCGACGGTGAAGCCCACGATGGCCACGACAGCCAACCGACCGCGCAGGTGGGCGGGGATGGAACCGAGCCGGACCGCCGGTGAGTCCCCCACATGACGCCGGGGCTCGGGCACCGCTCGCAATAATCCGGGTATAAGCAACGCTGGAAGCACGGCGACTGCGAAGAGCCAACGAAATGAATTAGGTCCCCGAATGGCGCCGTGCAGCACGGCCGAGAGTCCCGCGCCGATCCCTCCCCCGGCTACCATCACCGCGAGTCGATGCACTCGTCGCGCCGTGCTCGTGATCTCGACGGTGACCACCTGAACCAACGTTGACGCGGCGGCGAGCAGCGGTCGTGCGAGCGCGAAACACGCGACGAAGAACCAGTAACTCGGACTGAGCGCAGCGGCCGCGGTCACGAGCAGTCCCACCGCGAGCGTGTCGCGCAGGATTCGTAGCCGGCCCCACCGATCGGCGAGT
>JAJZSM010000237.1 GCA_021849765.1 Actinomycetes bacterium
CAATCGGGCCGTGCGGTTAACCAGGAGCGCGGGCCGCTCGATCCCCTTGGGCGGACGGGGCAGCACGAGTACGAAGAGGACTCCCGTAGCCGTAACGATGACAAGTACGAGGCCGATGACGAAAAAGAGTGCGTCCAAGGCTGTCGCAACAGTACCGTCCTGAATTCGCCTAGTGAGTAGAACTGCGAGAGCGCTCAGTCGGCCGTGGCGTCGATGCCCGTGCGCGATTCGCACCATCGCCAGAGTTCAGGTCCGGTCGCCGTTGACCCGCCGCGCGTCCAGGGAAGGTAGTGCTCCGAGCGCGGTCGTCGGTCAAGCCAGATCCCCCGTCGGGTCCCGTAGTTGCCGGCGGCGCCGGCCTCGAGGCAGACCGCGGTGTCGGCACCCTCGTCCGGTCGACGGAGTAGTTGGCCGAGTCGCGCGAAGTGGGGGAGGGCGTCGGAGAGCCCCGGGGTGTCCGTCCAGCCCGGGTGCATCACGTAACTCGATACACCCCGGCCGGACCAGCGACGGGACCACTCGTGCGCGAGCGCGACCTGGGCCCGCTTGGCCCGGGCGTAGGCGGTGGTTCCCCGGTACTTCGCCGGACCCATCTCGAGAGTCGCGAGGCGCAGGGCCTGGGAGTACATCCCGCCCGAGGACACCGTCACGATGGTCGATCGCCCCGTGGCGAAGAGGAGGTGGCGCAGGTGCCACGTGAGTCGAAAGGGGGCGAGGAGGTGGGTGGCGACGGTCGCCTCGACCCCGTCGGGGGTAGTCGTGAAATCGCCTAAGAGGGCCCCGGCCGAGTGGACGACGCCGTCGAGGCGCTCGAGTCGATCGACGAGACGCTTGGACGCCTGGTCGATCTCGGCGCTTCGGCTGAGATCCACGGGCCAGGTGATGGCCCGAACGCCGCGAGCCTCGACGTCCGACGCGGTGGCCTCGAGTCGCGCCAAGTCGCGACCCCCGAGGACGAGGTTGGCACCGAGGTCGGCTAGTCCCTGAGCGATGGCGCGGCCGACCCCCGACGAGGCACCCGTGACCAGGAAGGTACCACCCGCGATCGACGGCGCGGGCGGCCACGAGGAGGTGGCCCGCCGTACGACGATGCCCACCCGGCTGAAGCTGAGGGCGATCGTCGCCTCCAGGGCCCCGTCGACGACGCGTGCGAGGATGGGCGGCACCGGTCTCATCTCGTCACTTTAGTGCTAAATTCATCGAGGAGTCGAGGTCCCTCGAGCTCGCTGTCGCACGAGGAGATCTGATGCGGGTCGCCATTATCGGTTCAGGTATCGCCGGTCTGACGAGTGCGTACGTGTTGAACCCCCGTCACGACGTCACGGTCTTCGAACGCGACGCCCGGGCGGGCGGACACGCCCACACCGTCGACGTCGACCTCTCCGACGGTCGTGTCGCCGTTGACACGGGGTTCATCGTCTACAACGAGGCGAACTATCCGGGTCTCTCGCGACTCTTTGGGCAATTGGGCGTCACGACCCAACCGAGCGAGATGAGCTTCAGCGTGAGCAACCCGGCCCGGGGTCTCGAGTGGCGCCCCGGTTCGCTTCGGTCCCTCCTCGCGTACCAGACGGGCGTGTCGCGCCGCGAGGTCGTCGCGACCCTCCTCGACATCGTCCGTTTCAATCGACGGGCTCGGGCGCTGACCTCCGGTGCCGGGCCCTCGTCGATTCCCCTCGGTGACTTGGTTGCGAGCTCGCCGGGTGGTGAGCGGATCGCTGAGTGGTACCTCCGTCCCATGGTCTCGGCGATCTGGTCGGCGCCACTCGAAGACGCGTTGAACATCCCCGCGCACACCTTCGCGCGATTCTTTGAGAATCACGGCCTTCTCTCGGCCGGTGGCCGACCTCAGTGGCGGACCGTGGCCGGGGGATCGCGGTCGTACGTGAACGCCATCGCGGGCATCCTCGGCGATCGACTGCGCCTCTCGCACCGCGTCGAGAAGGTGGTGCGACGTCGCGAGGGCGTCGAGGTCTTCAGTGAGGAGCGGGGCTCGGAGCTCTTCGATCACGTGATCTTCGCGACCCACAGTGACACGACGCTCTCGCTGCTCAGCGACCCGTCGGACGCCGAGCATGAGATTCTCGGCGATCTCCGTTACCAGATGAATTCGGTCGTGCTCCACACGGATCGGTCGCTCCTGCCCGAGTCACGCCACGCGTGGGCGAGTTGGAACTATCGGGTGGGATCGGGGTCGCGTGGGGCGACCGTGACCTACCACATGAATCGACTCCAGTCGCTGGCCACTCGCGACGAGGTGTGTGTGACACTCAACCAAGACGACCTGATCAGCCCCGAGCGCGTCCTCGGACGCTTCGAGTACGCCCACCCCCTCTTTGACGCCGCGGCCATCGCCGCGCAGTCTCGATACGACGAGATCAGCGGGCGGTCCGGTACCTGGTTCTGCGGCGCATACTGGGGCTATGGATTCCACGAAGACGGCGTCCAGAGTGCCCTTCGGGTGTGCCGAGGCCTCGATGCTGCGCTGGTGAACGCGTGAGGAGCGCGATCTACGAGGGTCGGGTGCGTCACCGCCGACGCACGCCGGTCGAGCACGCCTTCGAATACCGGGTCGCGATGCCGCTGCTCTACCTCGACGAGATCGACGAGGTGTGCTCGCGCCACCCCGCGTGGGGACACGAGCAGTGGCGACCGGTGAATGTCCGTCGACGTGACTACCTGGGGCTTCGCGACGTGACCCTCGACCGGGCCGTCCGCGACCTGGTCGCTCGAGAGACCGGCCGTCGCCCCGCTGGTCCGGTCGCCCTCCTGACGCACCCTCGTACGTGGGGCTGGCAGTTCAACCCAATCTCTCTCTACTTCTGCTTCGACGAGAGCGGCGAGCGCGTGGAGGCGCTCGTCGCTGACGTGACGAGCACTCCCTGGCACGAGCGTCGTGCCTACGTCGTGGGCGCAGCGGGAACCTACGAGGTCGATAAGGAGATGCACGTTTCGCCCTTCGTGTCGATGGACGTCGTCTACCGGATCACTTACCACGACCCCGGGCGCCACCTCGTGGTGTCCATTGACGTGGTTGAGCACGGCGAGACCGTGCTGGAGACCTCCCTCGCCCTCTCGCGCTGTGAGATCGATCGTCGCGAGTTGGGGCGGGTCCTGTGGGCCCACCCGGTGATGACGTGGCGCATCTCCTGGGCTATCTACCGTCAGGCACTTTCCCTCTGGCGCAAGCACGTACCGTTTGTCGCGCATCCGGATCGCAAGGTGGAACGTGTCTAAGTCGTCCCTGGCCACCGTTCGTCCAACCTCCTCACTCGCGGGGCGCGTTGGCGAGTCGCGCGCCGTCGCGCGCGTCGCGCGCGCCATCCTTTTCTCCCTGCTCGCGCGTAGTCGCGGTGGGCGGCTCACCTTGATCGAGGAAGCGACCGAGCGCCGTCTTGGACGGGGCGAGTTGGCGGCGACGGTCCGGATCCACGACGATCGGACGTACTCCGCGCTCCTTCGCCACGGTTCCGTGGGACTCGGGATCTCCTACCTCGAAGGCTGGTGGGACAGTGACGACGTC
>JAJZSM010000238.1 GCA_021849765.1 Actinomycetes bacterium
GGCGCTACCCCACGTCGGGAGCTGGGAGTGGGGTGGCGCCTTCCTCGCCCAGATCGGCATGCCGATGACCGCGGTCGCCGAAGCCCTCGAGCCGCCCGCGCTCTTCGAGTGGTTCAAGGCTAAGCGTGAGAGCATCGGGATCACCATCGAACCGCTCGACGCGCACGCGGGTACGGTGCTGCTCGACACTCTGCGTCGCGGTGGCGTCGTCGGTCTGCTTTGTGATCGTGACCTCGTCGGCAACGGCGTTCTCGTGGACTTCTTCGGTGAGCGGGTGACGCTCCCGGCGGGCCCGGCGACGTTGGCGCTACGCACCGGTGCGATCCTGGTCGCGGCGGCCTGTTACGCCGGTCCGGGCCGAGACCATTACGCGGTCGTCACGCCCCCCATCGCGGTCGAGCGCCTCGGACGACTGCGTGATGACGTGGCGCGGGTGACCCAGTCGATCGCCGACGAGCTAGAGGGACTGGTCCGTCGCGCCCCCGAGCAGTGGCACGTGCTGCAGCCACGGTTCGGCCCGCAGTGACCCGTCGAACTGTCGTACTCGTCTGCCCGTACGCACTGAGCGTCTTTGGCGGGGTCCAGGAGCAGGCGTTGGCGATGACTCGTGAACTCGATCGCCGCGGGTACGACGTGGACCTGATCGCACCGGACTGCACCGATCGGCGCGCGTACGACACCCCCGCGAGGATTCATCGACTGGGGCGACTGTTGTCGGTTCCGGCGAATGGCTCGCGCGCTCCCTTGACGATCTCGCCTTGGGCTTCGCGCCAGGTCAGGACACTGATCGCGCGCCGTCGGCCGTACGTCGTGCACTACCACGAGCCGTTCGCACCGTTACTCGGGTGGTCGGCGCTGCGTGCGCACACGGCCCCGTCGGTGGGGACTATGCATCGCAGCGGGGACGGACCGGCGACTCGACTCACCGTTCCGCTGCTGCGCTCTCTCGCGCGTCATCTCGACGTGAGCGTCGCGGTGAGTCCCGCGGCCGCCGCGACGATGGGCCGGGCGGCCGGCGTCGTTCCCGACGTCCTGTTCAACGGCTTTGAGATGGAACGGTTCATCGAGTTCCCGCGCACGATGCCCGACGAAGTCACGGTCCTCGTGGTCGGTCGATTGGAAGAGCGAAAGGGCATCGCGACCGCAATCGAGGCACTGGGCCACCACAACGCGACCACCACGCGACCCTGGCGACTCGTCATCCTCGGCGATGGTCCCGAACGCGCGCGGCTCGAGTCGCTGGCCGCCGGTTTGAACTGCGCGTTTCTCGGGGCACCGAGCGACGAGGAGAAGCGGCGCTGGCTGCGAAGGGCATCGGTCGTCGTCGCGCCCTCGCTGCGGGGTGAGAGTTTCGGACTCGTCCTGCTCGAAGCCATGGCGAGCCAGGTGCCACTGGTGGCGAGCGACATCGAGGGCTATCGAGAGGCAGCGGGCGGTCACGCGGTGCTCGTGGCCCCCGGTGACGCGCTCGCACTCGAGGCGGGCATCACTCGTGCACTCGAGCGCGACGCCGACTCGCTCGCTGGTGCTTCGTCCCACGCGGCCGGGTGGTCGATGCGTCGGTTGATGGACAGTTATGAGCAGTGCTACGAGCAGGCTCGACGACGCTTCGAGGGCGCACGGTAGCCTAGGACGATGGCGACCAAGCAAAAGTCTCGCAACCGGCGTCCGTCGACGCGTGACCGCGGGCCACGCTACGTGGAGCCCGTGCTTGACCCCAACTGGCAGAGTCCCTACGTCCCGTCGGCCGAGGAGCGAGAGGCGAATAGTGCAGCGGTTCGCCGCTACGCCTGGCATCGACGGATCCCCGCGACCATCGGTGTCGCCGTCGTGGTGGTGGCGTTGCTCGTCGCGGTGGTGTTCTCGCCCTGGCTGGCGGTCCTCGGCGTCGTGATCGGCGCGCTCTACGGTTGGGACCTCTACCGGTCGTTCGACCGTCTCGAGCGGCTCGGCGCCGGCGCGGGCGACAATGTCGGTCAGTTGATGGGTGAGGGCGGCACCACCCACGACCGTCAGCGTCTCGCGACCGTTGTCGACCGGCTCAGTGCGACCTTCGGCGTCGATGGCGTCTCGGCGGTGATCATCGACGACGAGGGATACAACGCGACACTCATGCGCCGCGGGGGTGGTTTGGTCCTCTACGTGACGAGCGCGCTGTTGCGCGACTTCGAGCTGATCGAGCTTGAGGGCGTGGTGGCGCACTGCCTCGCGCGCCAGCGACTCGGTCTGGTCGAACGGCAGTGCATCGCGGCCTCGGTCTCGCTCGATGACACCGCTCGGCGCGCGCTCGCCGGCGTCGGACAGTGTTACCGGGCCGATGAGGTGGCCGCGGCCGCAATCCGTTACCCGCTCGGCCTGGCGAACGCACTGCACCGTTGCGCTGATCAGGAGGTGCACGAGGGCTCGTACTTCGCCTCACCATCTTTCGCGGCGACGCGCTGGTCGTGGTTCAACCCCTTCGCCGATCGATCGACGTCGGATCTCGGCGACCTCGACGACCCGACGCTGCGGTCATTGGCCCTCGAAGAGTGGTGAGTGCGCCCGGTAGTCTGGGTGCATGACTCTTTCATCTGACAGTTCGGTCGTCGGTTCAGCCCGCGTGAAGCGGGGCTTGGCGGACATGCTGCGTGGCGGCGTGATTATGGACGTGGTCAACCCCGAGCAGGCCAAGGTGGCCGAGGACGCGGGTGCGGTCGCGGTCATGGCCCTGGAGCGCGTGCCCTCGGACATCCGACGTGACGGTGGCGTGGCGCGGATGAGTGACCCGCAGATGATCCAGGAGATCCAGGCAACGGTCACGATCCCCGTGATGGCCAAGGCCCGGATCGGCCACTTCGCCGAAGCCCAGATCCTCCAGGCGCTCGACGTCGACTACATCGACGAATCCGAGGTCCTCACCCCGGCCGATGAAGAGAACCACATCGACAAGTGGGGCTTCACGGTGCCCTTCGTCTGCGGCGCGACGAACCTCGGTGAAGCGCTGCGCCGCATCGGTGAGGGTGCGTGCCTGATCCGTTCCAAGGGTGAGGCGGGAACGGGCAACGTGGTCGAGGCGGTGCGCCACTTGCGCACCATCAATGCCCAGATGCGCCGGTTGGTGTCGGCCGACGAGGCCGAGCTCTACCGACTCGCCAAGGACCTGCAGGCACCGCTGCCACTCGTGCTCGAAGTCGCCCAAACGGGGGCGCTCCCGGTGCCGATGTTCTGTGCCGGTGGAATCTCTACGCCAGCGGACGCGTCGCTCGTCATGCAGTTGGGCGCCCAGGCGGTCTTCGTGGGCTCGGGAATCTTCAAGAGTGAGGACCCCGAACGGATGGCGCGCGCGATCGTCGAGGCGACCACCCACTACCAGGATGCGGCTGTCGTCGCCAAGGTTTCCACTGGACTCGGCGCCGCCATGCGCGGTGCCGAAGTGGCCTCGCTCGAACAGCGCCTGGCCGAGCGCGGGTGGTAGCGGCGCCCGTCGGCGTCCTGGCGCTGCAGGGAGACGTG
>JAJZSM010000239.1 GCA_021849765.1 Actinomycetes bacterium
CTACGCCGTCGGTGATCGCGAGACCGGAGACGCGGTGCTGCTAGACCCGGCGTATCGTCCCAGTGAGTTGCTCGACGTGCTCGAGCAGGACGACATGAGGGCACACGCCGTTGTGTTATCCCACTACCACGCCGACCACGCGGGCGGGTCGCTCGTGGGTCACCATATCGCGGGTACGAGGGAACTGCTCGAAGTCCACGATGTCCCAGTCCACGTTCAGTCAGCCGAGTCCCAGTGGGTACGTGAGGGATCTGGCGTGGGGGTGAGCAACCTCGTGGAACACGAGAGCGGCGACGTGATCGAGATCGGGTCGGTACGTGTCACTTTGATTCACACCCCCGGTCATACGCCCGGCAGCCAGTGCGCGCTCGTCGACGGACGCCTGATCAGTGGCGATACGCTCTTCATCGATGGCTGCGGGCGAACGGACCTGCCGGGCTCGGACCCGACCGAGATGTACCGGACACTGACGAGTCGACTAGCCCACCTCGACGGTTCGACGTGGCTGTACCCGGGACATCGCTACGCTCCCAAGGCGACGGCGCAACTGGACGATATCCGGCGGGACAACGCAGTCCTCGCACCGATGAGCGCAGAGCAATGGTTGGCGACGTTCAGCCGATAGTCCGACTCGATGCGTCGAGCCACGTCGTGGTCGTGGGCGCCGGCCTGTCGGGATGGCGACTCGTGGAGGCTCTTCGGCGAGACGGCTACCGGGGCGCTGTGACCGTCATCGGCGACGAACAGCATCGGCCCTACGATCGTCCGCCACTGTCCAAGCAGGTCCTCACCGGTGTGGTGGACCTCCACGACACCGGTCTCGCGCGATCGGGCTCGCCTGATGACGTGGTGTGGCGACTCGGTGTGGCCGCGGTCGGACTGGATATCGACCGCCGTGAGGTCCGACTGGCCGACGGTAGTCGCGTGGCGGCCACGCACGTGGCAATCGCGACGGGTACGCGCGCGAGGCGGTTGACGACCTCAGCGGGACAACGGGTGCACGTGCTTCGAACGATTGACGACGTGCAAACTCTGAACGAAGACCTGGCGCGTGTGACGCCGGGTTCGACTATCGCAATCATCGGCGGGGGCTTCATCGGCGCCGAGGTCGCCTCGTCGCTGACGAAGCGGGGGTTTCGTTCGATCGTGCTCGAGATGGCGCCTCGGCCACTGCTAAGTGTGCTGGGCGAGCAGGTGTCGTCGTGGCTACTCGGCCTACCCGCGCTGGCGGGCGTCGAACTGCGAACCGATCAGCAGATCAGTGATGTGGAAGAAGGACCCGACGCGCTTCTCGTTCGCATTGACGGATCACCGGACGTTGTCGCGGAAGTCGTGGTCGCGGGGGTCGGCGCCATCCCGAACGTCGAATGGCTGAGCGGATCGGGTCTTGCGCTCGAGAACGGCGTTGTCGTCGACTCGGCCATGCAGGCCGCGCCGGGGATCGCCGCGATCGGCGACGTCGCCCGATTCGAGTGGTCGGGACCCGTCGGTTCGACGCTCGTGCGAATGGAGCACTGGCAGGTGGCGAACGACCACGCCGCGACACTGGCGCGAGTGTGGCTCACGGGTGAGCGTGACGAGGCACCGTTCATCCCGTATTTCTGGTCCGACCAGTACGGCAAGAAGATCCAGCTCCTCGGCCACCCCGATCCGAACGACGACGTCACGAGAGTCCTCGGCGACGCTGGAGCGAGTCGGTGGCTCGCCCTCTACCACCGCGACGACGTCGTCACCGGCGTCGTCGCACTCAGCAGCCCGAGGGCGTTGATGCTCGCCAAGGTGCTCTTGGACACACCGACGACGGTGCGCGAGGCGATCGCACGCGCACCGTGGTCGGTGTAGCGAGACCTCGTCTCGGTCCCACGCCTGCCGTCAGGTCGGGTCACGGTCTTCGCGTGAACCACGGTCGAACTTCGAGTTGAACGATCAGAACGACACCGCGCTGAGCTCCGGGATCGTCTGGGCTGCGCGCGCCACCATTGTGTGCCAGAGGTTTCGCGACGCGACACGAACTGAGTCGTCGATCTGGGGATCGATAGTGGTCGTGGGGTGCCAGAGTGCCTCGACGTCCGCTACTGAGAGGAAACCGGCGCCGACAAGGGCCATGAGGCCCGCACCGCGAGTGGTGGCCTCGCGCTCGGATGAGACGGCGACTGGTCGACCGGTGACGTCGGCCAGGTGCTGGACGAGGAAGTCGTTCGCCGACATCCCGCCGTCGACACGGATCTCAGCGATGGTCGACTGGGTCTCACGTTCGGCCGCGTCTACGAGGTCTGCGCCGCGGTGCGCGATGCCCTCGAGGATCGCGCGCACCAGGTGAGCCCGAGACGACCCGCGGGTGAGCCCGAAGAAACCGCCGCGTGCACCGAAGTCCCAGTACGGGGTGCCGAGTCCCGAAAGCGCTGGGACGAACCAGACGCCGTCGGTGCTCGGTACCGAGCGAGCGAGGGACGCACTCGACTGGACATCCTCGATCAGGCCCAACTCGTCACGGGCCCAGTCGAGCGCCGAGCCCGCCGAGAGGACGATCCCCTCCAAGCCCCAGGTCACGACGCCGTTTTGACTGCGCGCCACGATTGGGAAGCATCCGGAATCATAGGGGGTCATGGCGACAGGACCTACGGAACCGCGAACCATGTTCAGCATCGCACCCGTGCCGAAGGTGATCTTGGCACCCGTACGCACGATGGACTGTCCGAACATCGAGGCCGGCTGGTCGCCGATGAGGGCCGTAATAGGTGGCGCACCTCGCAACGCACGGGCTCGGCCGTGGTCGGCGATCGTGTCGACGATGCGCGGCATCATGACCGGATCGAGTCCGAGCTGTTCCAAAGTCCGCCCGTCCCAGTGGTCGACGTCGACCGATACCAGGCCCGTGATGGCGGCGTTCGAGCGGTCCGTCACGTGGATCGCACCCTCAGTGAGCAGCCAGGCCACCCACGTCTCGATGGTCGCGAATCGGATCGATCCAGCGTCACGCCCGGCGTTGTCGACGAGCCATTTCGCTTTAGTGGCGGACTGGTTGGGCGCGAGGCGAAGCCCTTCGCCCTGCAAGACCAGACAGTCGAGCACTGTTCGAAGGTCCTGCCAACCGAGCGTGGGTCCGAGGGGCGTGCTGGTGAGTGGGTCAAAGACCAAGGTCGTCGCCCGTTGGTTTGTGATTCCCACCGCGTCACAGGCCCCGCCGTCGGCGAGGGTGCGCTCGGCCAGTTCGAGGACGGCCCGACCGATCTCGACCGAGTCCAGTTCAACCTCGCCGGGCTGGGGGGTGGAGATGGTCAGGCGCCGTTGGTGGACGTGGGTGACCACACCAGTCTCAGAGACCAGTGCGGTGCGTACTGAGGAACTGCCGACGTCGATGGCGAGGGCTCTCACCACGGCTCGCCCCCGAGGCCGAGCACACCGGGGTTCATCGTGTCCGACGGGTCAAGGGCGCCCTTCAGCGCTCTGAGCACATCGAAGCCGTCGCCGAGGGCACGATGGACGA
>JAJZSM010000240.1 GCA_021849765.1 Actinomycetes bacterium
CGACTCGGTCTTGATGGCGGTGCTGTTGGCGACGGCGTGGGCTGCGTGGTTTCGACGTCAGATTCTCGCGATGATGTCCGTCGTGGCCGCGACGATGTTGCTCTGTGACGCCTGGTTCGACGTCAACACATCCTTTGGAACGAGTGGTGAGCCGCTGACGATCGTGACGGCGCTGCTCGGGAACATTCCGCTCGCCGTGTTCTTCTTCTGGCTGGCGCGACGGATTATGTTGCGCACCGCCGTCGTGATGGCGCACGCCATGAACAGAACCGAGGCGCCACACCGCGCCCTCGACGTCACCTTCCCGTTCGCCGTGACGTGGGAGGAATCCTTCCCTTCGCGTCGACACGACGCCACGACGAGCGAATCGCCCCCGTCGGACGAGACGCCGTGACTGGGAAGAGAGCCCGAGGGGGCTTAGGGTCGACGCGTGGGACCAGCGACAATCCGTCGTCGCGACAAGCGCCGTTGACGCGAGGCGTGTCGCCGGTGTCGGGCGAGTTGACGCCACGCTCGCGGCGCTCGGCCAAGCAATCCAACGCCGATACGATGGTGACCGTGAGCGCCGAACCGGTGAACGACGAGTGCGTCTGCGTGGACCCGCCCTCCGTGACTGTCGCGCCACCAATCAGCGAGACCGAGTTCGCGGCCATGGCCAAGGCTCTGGGTCATCCGATGAGAATTCGGATACTCCGACTACTGGCCGAGCGCCAGTCGTGTATCACCGGGGACGTCGTGGCTGAGTTGCCCCTCGCGCAGTCGACGGTCTCAGAGCATCTGCGAATACTGCGTGACGCCGGCTTGATCCAGGGTGAGATCGAGGGACCGCGCACGTCGTACTGCCTCAACGCCAGTGGCCTCGCCGCACTCAGGGCGGCGATGTCCTCGCTGTGATGAGGACGAGGCGGTGTCGCATCGCGGCGTCAGTGAGACGAGTGACGACGACCTCAATCGTGTATCGTTAATCGTCGAAATACGATAGTATGGCCAGAGGTCGCCCGTCCGGTGCGACGGAGAGGACATCATGGCCAAGACTGTTATTTTCATCTTTCACGGGGACGATGCATCGCTCAGTGCGGGTTCGCACGTCGCCGAACGAGTGCGTCAGATCGCCGACGACGTGGACGTCGAGCTGGAGGTGTTCTGCTTTGGTCCAGCTCAGGCGGCGATCACCTCGGCGGCCGTCGATGAGGTTCACATCGAGTACCGAGCCCAGATCGACGCGCTCGCGGCCGCGGGAGTCCGCGTCAGCGCGTGTCTCAACGCCGCGGTGGCCGACGGTACCGAGAACGAGCTGCGCGACCGGGGTATTCGCCTCGAGTACGCCCGCGATGCCTTCGCCCGTTACGGGCTCGAGGGCGCGGCAGTGATCAGCTTCTGATGGGACCGTCCATCCGCGAGTCCGAGCCGTCACGCGACGGCGATGCGTGGTACGTCCCTGCCTGGCTCGAGGCCGCCCGACCCGTGCTCGAGTTCGACGTGTGCGACGCGCGCTCGGCGCAGGGGCGCCTCGAGACACGGACGAAGCGAGTGACACTCGATGATCTCGTGCTGTTTCACGGTCACGTCTGCGACGGACTGCTGAGGGGGGCATACGCGATGCGAGCCCTCGGTGACGTCGCGTTTGAGGGACGCCCCTTCGACCGCACCGATCTGCTGGTGGTGTCCAAGAACAGCCCGTGCCTCGGTGACGTCGCGGCGTACCTCACCGGAGGCCGCGGTCGCTTCGGGACTCTTCGCCTGAACAACGACCTCGGCGTGGGCTACGTGGTGCGTGAGCTGTCGAGTGAACGCACCTGGGAGGTTCGTGAGGAAGCGGGCTTCTTTCCCTCCCTCATTAGTCAGTGGGAAGCGGCGCTGCTCGACGACTCACCGAATGCGCACGTCACGTCGAATGAGAAAGCCGAACTGGTCGCCGTGAACGAAGCGCGCCAGTGGTCGTGGGTGCGCGAGGTTCTCCTCGCCTCGCGTCCCGGCGATCACTACACCGTGCGATCTCTCGAAGCGGCCGAGATCCCCGAGCCGCTCTACGAGGCGCGTCGCACCGACGTCGTGAATCGGCACGTTCGCGCACCGAGCGAGTACGTGACGCCCTACGAGCCATTGCTCGGTGGTACGACGCCACGGCTCGGCCGCGTCGAGGGGTCGACGTGGGAGGACCGCTACGACCGGGGTCCCACGGGTCCGCGCGTCGGGTAGCTCGCGGTCTATGATCGGATATCGTCGTTAAACGATATTGTGGTCGAGAGTCTGAGAACGACGTTCGCTCGTTCAGAGGTGAAGGGATATTGCTATGAGTTCCATCCAGGTGTTTGACCCCGCGATGTGCTGCAGTACGGGGGTGTGCGGTCCCAGCCCTGATGCGGATCTCGCGCGTTTCGCGAGTGACCTCGACTGGATCGGCGCCCGCGGTGTCGCAGTCACGCGCTTCACGCTCAGCCAGGAACCGGGCCGATTCGCCGAGCACGCGGCGGTGCGATCGCTGCTCGAGACGGACGGTGAAGGCGCTCTGCCGATCGTCATCGTCGACGAGGAGGTTCGGGCGTCCGGCCGCTACCCCCAGCGAGTAGAACTCGCCCAGTGGGCCAACGTCGATGACCAGCCGCTGGTCGTCACCGACGAGATCGTGCGCGAGCTGGCGGCCGTGGGGGCGGCGGTGGCAGCCAATTGTGAGCCGTGTCTGGGGTACCACGTGGCGCAGGCTCGTCGCGCGGGTATCGAATCGGCACAACTGGTGGAGGCGGTACGCGCGGCGCAGGCGGTGAAGGACACCCCCGCACGAGCGATGCTGGAGATGGCGAGTCGCGTGCTCGCGGTGGAGACGTCAGCGTTCTTCGGCTCGCCTGCGTCGATGGCGCCCGAGTCGGTGGATGAGTCGTGCGGCGAGGGGTGCGACTGCGCCAGCCCGTCAGTGACCCAGACGGTGACGCTCTCGGCGCGCTCGTCGGAGTGCTGCTGACGTGACGAACGTACTCGAAGAGTTGCTCGACGCGTCCACGCGGTACCTGTTCTTTACCGGTAAGGGCGGCGTAGGCAAGACGTCACTTTCGACGGCGGTGGCGGTCGCCCTGGCCGATCGCGGCCGACGCGTGCTGGTGGTGAGCACCGATCCCGCATCCAATCTCAGCGAGGTGCTCGGCACCACGCTCGCCGGCGAGGCGCGAGCGGTCAACGGCGTTGATAATCTGTGGGCGCTCGACATCGATCCTCCCGCGGCCGCCCAGGCGTACCGCGATCGCGTCGTGGGCCCCTACCGGGGCGTTCTGCCCGATGACATCGTGCGAAGCATCGACGAGCAACTGTCGGGTGCCTGCACGGTCGAGATTGCGGCGTTCGACGAGTTCACGGGACTCCTCGCGGACCCCGGAGACTACGACCACGTCGTGTTCGACACGGCGCCGACGGGGCACACATTGCGACTCCTCGCCCTGCCCGGCGCGTGGACGAACTACCTCGACACCAACACCGCCGGGGTGACCTGCGT
>JAJZSM010000241.1 GCA_021849765.1 Actinomycetes bacterium
CACGCCAGACGGGCCGAACTCCGCGGCGGCGGTGCGCACCAGCTGCAGCACGCCAGCCTTTGTGGCGGCGTAGACCCCTTGACCGGGTTCGACCACCTGGGCGCGGATGCTCGAGTAGACGATGATGCTGCCGCGCCCGCGTTCGGCCATGCGCGCGCCGAACGCCCGGATCACGAGGAATGACCCTTCGAGATTGAGTCGCTGGACCCGTCGGAACTCATCCAGAGAGAGATCGACGAGCCGTTTGCGCACGTTCATGGCCGCGGTGAGGACCACCACATCCACGTCATCGAAGCGCGACGCGACGTCCGCGACGTCTTCGGGGTCGGTCACGTCGATGCGCAATGCCAGCGCCGCGCCGCTCGCCGCGTTGATTGAGTCCGCCGTCGCCGTGGCCGCCGCTTCGTCGACGTCGGCACAGAGGACCAGCGCACCAAAGTCGCTCAGGCCGCGGGCGACGACCGCGCCGATGCCACCACCGGCTCCGATTACCACCGCCCGTCGTCCATCGAGATCGAAGATCGACCTCATCGATTCCGTGTCGTCACCCATGGGTTCAACCCCTTTCCGCACTCAGGTACGTCCGGCTGCGATAAGTCCCACGCGACGCCTCGTCCATCGTGGTGAGGCCTTCACAGGCCTGCGACGCCATCGCTCGACGGATGCGCTCACCCACCTCGCTGGTGGAGCAGCCCATCTGCGGCCCGCGCATCGCGGGCAGTTCCTCGAGGACCTGAATAGTCGCCGACTCCACTGCGCGCGCGGCCTCGTACTCCCCGAGGTGGCTGAGACACATCGCAGCGGCGAAGATCGCGCCAGCGGGATTAGCGCCCCCGGTTCCAGCAATGTCGGGCGCCGATCCGTGAATCGGTTCGAACATGCTTGGACCGGTACCCGTGAGGTTCAAGTTGGCGCTCGGGGCGAGCCCCATGCCCCCCTGGATGACGGCGGCCAGATCGCTCAGCAGGTCGCCGAACAAGTTGTCGGTCACGATGACGTCGAAGATTTCGGGTCGCTCGAGCAGGTGCACGGAGCACGCGTCGGCGTGGACGTAGTCGTGGCGTACGTTCGGGTAGCGCTCGCCGATTTCGTTCACGGTCTCGCTCCAGAGTCGACCGGACTCGATGAGGATGTTCGTCTTGTGACAGAGCGTCAGGTGCCCGCGACGCTGCGCTGCAAGTTGGAAGGCGAACTCGACGCACGCGGCGATCGCAGGCTTCGTGTTGAGTGAGAGTTGCATCGCCGTCGCCCACGGCGTGCCTTCGTGGGAGACGAAGCCCCCACTGGCGTAGAGGCCCTCGGTGTTCTCGCGCACGATTACGAAGTCGCAGCGCTCGGGCGTCATGCCCTTCACGATCGAGTCGATCCCGCGAAAGAGCTGGGCCGGTCGTACGTTCACCGATTGGGCGAACGCCGTGCGGATTCTAAGGATGAGACCACGTTCGAGGACACCCGACTCGACGCGCGGGTCACCGACGGCGCCGAGGAGGATCGCGTCGTGGCGGGCGAGTTGCGCGAGAGTCTCGTCGGTCGCGAGCTCGCCCGTTTGCAGGTAGTGCTCAGCACCCAAATTGAACGGCGACGTGCGCACCTCGAAGCCGTAGAGCGCGGCCGCGTCATCGACGCAGTGCAGCGCCTCGCCAAGGACCTCGGGGCCGATGCCGTCGCCACCGATGGTCGCGAGCGAGTACGAGCGCTGCGTGGAAGTCGTGGACGGTGCCATCATTTTGACCGGGTTGAACGTGCATCACGCTCAGCTGGTCTCGTCGCACACTTCATGCCCCGCCTTCCCTGGCCGGCGACATCACCCTGATCGCGAGGCCCAACCGTACTGTATCCAATATTTCGAATCCAGAGTACCACTAGACTCCCAGTGGTTCAACGTGATCGTCGTCTGCGTGGCGGCCGCTTCGTGGACTACCGGCTCCGAGTGAGGAACTCGCGCGCCGCCAACGCGTAAGTGAGGGCGTAGCGACCAATGGCCTCGACCTCGACGAACTCATCGACCTGATGCGCGATCCACTTGCCACCGGGTCCGTAGACCACGGTGGGTACGTTCGCGTCCCGTGTGAAGATCGTTCCGTCGGTCGTGCCGGGAACGCCCCCGAAGCGCGGCGGCGCGCCATTCAGTCTCGTGTGGGCCGACACCAGGCACGTGACGACGGGGTCCTCGAACGAGGTGTCCACCGGTGGCCGGTTGTCAATCACGCTGACCTGGGTGTCGACGCCGTCGATCGCTCCTTCGGCTGCGACCTGTGCGCGGATGCGCTCGATGAGTTCGTCGTGATCGACGCCGGGGATTGAGCGAATGTCCACCCACAGCGACGCTCGCGCGGGGATGGTGTTCATCTGGGGTGGGGTGCCCGCTTCGACGACGGTGGGCGTGACGTAGGTCGTGCCCAGGTACGGGTTAGCCCCGTGACGGCTCTGAAGATCCCGTTGAATCTCCGCGAGAACTCCGAGCACCCGTCCGAGCGCGGGCAGCGGACTACGGCCCTGGTCCGGCATCGCGCCGTGGGTCATGACGCCGTCCAAATCGATGCGCAGTCGCACGGCACCCTTGGAGACCGGGCATACCTCGTCACCCTCGGGCTCGCAAATGATCACGCCCGCGACACCGTCGAGGGCACCCGAGCGAACGGCATGCTTGGCGCCGAGCATCATGCCCTCCTCATCCACCAGGGCGAGGATCCGAACCGTGCCGGCAAAGGGCCCCGCGAGCTGCAAGGCGCGAATCCCGTAGAGCATCGAAACGACACCGGCTTTCATGTCCGCAGCGCCACGACCGAAGAGACGGCCATCGATTATCGCGCCGCCGAATGGGTCGACGCTCCACTGGCTCGCGTCGCCGTCGGTCACGACGTCCAGGTGACCCTCGAAGGCGAGGATCGGTCCTGTAGGACCGCCCCCGGGCACGTCGACAATGATGTTCGACCTTCCCGGAACGACTTCGATGAGTTCGGGGCTCCAGCCCCACTCGCGCATCTTGGCGAGTACGAACGCCGTGGCCTCGCTCTCGTCGCTCACGCCCGGCTCGTCGACGCTGCGGATCTTCACCAGTCCCACGGCGAAGTCAATCGCCTCAGCGACGTCGACCTGGATCTCACCGTCTCGACTCAGGTCGTCACTGACTTTGGATGTCATACACCTTCACCTTTCACGACCGAACGACGTCGGTCCATTGGCCACACCACGACCACCTTCGTTGCAAAGGACGCCGCGAGGTTCATTTCGAAGACCGGGCTCGTAACCTTACGAGTCCCTCGTGAACCCTCGTCATCTCCGACGTCTACCCCTGTTCGCCCTGTTCGCGAAGCCGAGCGATGGTGGTCCCGATATGACCGCGCGCGAGTGCCTCGGCGCGCTCCTCGTCACGATTCTTAATCGCGTAGAGGATTGCTCGATGCTGCGTGACCGCATTGTCGGCGACGGACTTGGAGACCCCGACCGAGGGGTTGAAGATCTGCGCGGTCATACG
>JAJZSM010000242.1 GCA_021849765.1 Actinomycetes bacterium
ATAGCGCCCAACGAACCGCCGGTAGTGGTGCACACGACATGGCGAGCGCGTCTCACCCGCTTCTTTTTCGAGAAGAAGGCGAGCCAGTACTCCTCGATCTCCCCGCGCACGCCCGACGGGCGGCGCACCAAGCCCTTCTTCTTCAACGGCAACGGCCGTGGGCGCTAACGCGCTTCTCCCTCGCCCCCACTACGATGACGCCCGCGAGGCGGGACTCGTGCTTCGGGCGCGGAACCGGTTGCGCGACCGTTCCTGGAAGATCGTGGTGCTCGGCGTCCTCGTCGGCCCATTCGCCGCGCTCACCCAGGCGGGACCGGACGCCGCTGGCGTGACCGACCTCCACCGAGCGCTCACGTCGATGATCGTCGTCGCGGCGCTGGTGCTCGTCGGTGAGGTTGCTTCGATCCTCTACTACCTGCACGACCTTCGACGCGCGCCCTGAACGCCAGGGCGAGACCGCGTCTCGATACGGAATCGGTGGGCACGAGCGTGGGTTCCTTGGTTTCGCGCGTTTATCGCCAACCGGCGAGTGCTCGTCATCCCGCTCAAGTTCGTCATGGTCGAGGACCCCACGACGTGCGATAACGTGCGACATCCCTTGGGCGTCACGAGCGTGGTTGTCACCCCGAACTACCTGGCGTCGTCGCGCGACCGTTGGTCACCCGATGCGGTGTCAGCCGCGTCACTCGTTCCGGCGAGGCTCGAGCGAAGCAGGTTCAGCCCAACGAGTAGGAGCACGACCACGCCGACACCGACCCCGACTGAGATCAGGGTGTTGGAGAAGTCGCGTTCGCTCAAGCGGCCGCCGATGGTGAGGTGCGCCGAGGCGCTGAGGATGTCCCGCACGCCCGCGAGCACGCCGATCTCGAGGAACGGGCGCACCGGGAACGAGGCGGAGCGGAGCCTCCCGAAGACCGTGTGGGCGATGTCGAGCAGGATGACCACGACGAGGATGCCATCGATCGCGTTGATCACCACGCCGGCGAAAGACCCCTGGTGGCGCAGGAACTCCACGACGGTATGGACGAGCACCACGCTCGCCACGAGCAGCAAGCTGGCCACGATCGCGTACTCGACGATGACGATGGCCCAGCGCAAGCACCGGTCGGGCAATGTCTCCTCGGCGTCGGCGTCGGGGAAGTTCCGCATCCCAGCGACCCTAGCGGCCGAGCGGGTGTCTTCGCTAGGTCCAGCGCTCGAGAACGTCGTTCGAGGACACGACCGTGGCGAAGGTTCCGTCGAGCGCCGCGAGGAAGGCCGCGTGGACTTGGTCCGCCTCGACGCGTACGCCATTGAAGTTCTGGTCTCTCGTCGCGCACGCGTCGGCCGCGACCACACAGTCGAAACCTCGTTCACTCGCGGCGCGGGTCGTCGAGTCCACGCACATGTGCGTCATCATCCCGGCGATCACCACCTCTGTCGCCCCGATCGCCTCGAGGTGGTGAGCGAGGGTCGTGTCGACGAAGGCGTTCGGCCGGTGCTTCTCGATCACCACCTCACCCGAGGCCGGTTCGACTGCGGGGTGGATAAGCGCGCCCTCAGTGTCGGGTAGGAAGAAGGTTGCACCGGGTCGGTCTGCGACGTGTCGCACGTGCAGGACCGGATGTCCGAGCGCGCGACAGCGCGCCAGCAGCGCTGCGGCCCGGTCGGCCGCCGCTTCGGGCCCGGTCAGCGCCATGCGCCCACCCGGGAAGTAGTCGTTCTGGATGTCGATGAGCAGCAGCGCTGTGGTCACGGGATAACGCTAGCGGCGCCACACTTGCTACTTGTCCATGGCGTGCGTCGCGGCCGCATCCACGCTGTCGAAGTGCTTGAGGCCACGAACCCGACGATCGACGGCGTTTGCCAGTTGGCGACGCACGGTGTCGTTCGCGCGCGCGACCAGCACCTCGAGGTCCTCAGCGTCGAGGTCGGCGACGATCTCGCTGAGCGCCTGCAGGCCGGTGTAGTCGATGTCGGACATCGCGACCGCGTCGAGCACGACGTGCTTGGTCGACGGGTTCTTCGCCAACAGCTCGTGGAGCTCACGGCGAAAGACCCCCGAATTGGCGAAGTACAGCGCCTCGTCGAAAAACACGGCGAGCACGTGGTCCACGTGCTCGACGTCGTGACGACCGAGCGGCTCCCAACTCGTGGTGCCCCGACGACGTCCGAGTTCGACCATGTGCGGGCGGGCCGAGCGCCACGTCCGCATGGCGATGGCGAGTCCCACCGCCACGGTGATGCCGAGTTCCACCCCGAGAACGATCACCCCGAAGGCCGAGACGAGCGCCACGACGAACTCGGCGCGACTCGCGCGCCAGATGGCGCGGAACTGCTCGACCTTGATGAGCCGACCAGCGATGAAGAACAGCACACCGGCCAGTACGGCCATCGGGATCTGATGGGCGTAGGCGGCGAGGGGTGAGAGCGCGAGCGCGACGATCGCGGCAACCACGCCCGGTAGGCGCGTGCGCCCACCGGCGAGCTGGGTCACCGTGGTGCGCGGCGGGCTTGCGTCGACCGGGAATGTCCCGAGCAGCCCCGCCGCGATGTTGGCGACGCCCACACCGAGGAAATCGCGACTGAGGTCTTCGGCGACGCCGATCTCATCGGCCGAGACCCGCGAGGTCATCGCACTCTGGGAGATGATGACGATGGCGAGGGTGATCGAGGTCGCCACCACGACGCCCCACTGGTGGACCGAGAGCCAACGCAGTCGCCACGAGGGCACGCCGACGATCACTGTGCCGAGCTCGAGGACCCCGTGGTGGTTCAGTGACAGCACCGCGGTCAAGACGGTCGCCACCACCACGGCGAGCAGCGCCATCGGCCAACGGGGGTTGATCCACTCACCGATCACCATCAGGACGACGGTGCCGAGCGCGAGCGCGAGCGGCCAGCCCTGGACGTGGGCGAGCTCGCCGGCGACGGCCTGCAGACGCGCGCCGACCGTCTCACCGCCGCCGAGGACGCCGAGTGCTTTGGGCATCTGGTGCACGATGATGATGACCCCGATACCGGCCATGAAGCCGGTGATGATGGGCGCCGAGAGGAAGTCCGCCATCCAGCCGAGGCGCAATAGTCCCACGCCCGCGACGAACAGGCCGGTCACGACCGCCGTCGCCGCGACGAGGGTGAGGTACTGTGCCGATCCGGTGACCGCGAGGTGCGCGATCGCCACAGCGAAGAGTGGCGCGATGGTGGAGTCGGCACCCACTGAGACGATCGGGTTCGAGCCGACGAGCGTGAAGGCGAGTGTGGCCGCGATGAAGGCGATCATCGCGAGGAAGGCGGGCACGCCCGCGAGCTGTGACGTCGCGAGTTGCTCGGGGATCGCAATGGCGAGCAACGTGATCCCCGCGAGCGCTTCGCGCGGCGCGCTGACGCGCGTCACACCGCGAAAGAGGTCTCCGAGACCGTACGTGGCGACGCGCCGCGCAACCGGCGTGCGCGGCGCGGGGTGACGCTTGGATTCGTGACCCACGACGTCA
>JAJZSM010000243.1 GCA_021849765.1 Actinomycetes bacterium
GAGGAGCGAAGTTCCGCGTCGTTACGCGAGCGGTCGTAGTGGGCGCCCATGCCGAGCACCGCCTGGCTCAGGCGCGCGTCGCGCTCGAGCAGTCCGGTCGTTCGCGCCACGTGCCACGTGGTCGGCGCCAGCCGCTGGTAGGTGACGAGTTGCAGAGACGCGTTCTCGGCGACGCGATACTCGCTCACCGGCACGACGATGGCCTCGTCGCCCCCTTCGTAGTACTCGACCACAGTCGCGTTCGCACCGCGTTCGAGGATCAGGTGCGTGCGCGGCAACGACGCCGAAGCGTTCGCCGAGTGGACGATCACGATCGGGCCGTCGACGACGGTGCCCGCCGAGACCGTCACCACGACGGTCGCGGGGCACAACGCAGCGTTGGCGAGTGCGAAGGCGTCATTCGCGTAGCGCTCGAGGGGGTCCTCACCGCCGAGAGTCGACTGTGCGGTGTCCACGTCGACCGTCACGCCGGTGATCGGTTCGCCGATGTCGACGAGGAAGCCGTCGACCACTCGCACGACGCTCGCCGCGAGAGCCGATAGGGACACGGCGAAGTCGGACGAGGGGGCGAGCGTAGGCGTCGCGGGGACGAGGTAACGGTCGAGGTCGAGGTCGGACAACGGCGCATAGCGCCACACCTCGTCGGCGGTGGTGGGCAGCCCGATGGACGTAAAGCCGAACCACGCGCGACCACGAGGGCCCGAATCCGGTCGGCTACTGATGAATGAGGTGGCGGATTCGGTGAAGGTTGTCATAGTCGAGAGCGTTAGCAGTGTAATGGGCCAGGCGCAGACACCGATCCCCCGTTAACCTTCGACCGAGCAAGGAGTCGACATGGAGTTCACCTCAACAGTCCTCACACTCGAGCTGCGTGGCGCGGTGGCGACACTCTGGCTCGACCGAGTCGAGCAACGCAACGCCATGGGTCGCGCGTTCTGGGAGGACCTCCCGCGCGCGGCCGCGGCGCTTCGAGCCGAACCCGGCGTGCGCGCACTCGTGATCGCCGCGCGGGGCCCACACTTCACCGTTGGCCTAGACCTGAAGGAGATGGCTGGCGGCCTGCTCGCGAGCGGCGAAGCGACCTCACCGGCCGAGCGCAACGCCTCGCGCTACGAGGCCGTGCGCACGATGCAGCAGGCCATCTCCGCGATCGCCGAACTCCCTTTCCCGGTCATCGCTGCGGTGCACGGCTACTGCATCGGCGGCGGCGTCGACCTGATCTGCGCGTGCGACATCCGGCTGGCCGCGCCGTCGGCGACGTTTTCGGTGCGCGAGACCAAAGTCGCGATCGTGGCGGACCTGGGAACCCTCCAGCGACTGCCACGCATCATCGGGGCTGGTCACGTCGCTGAGTTGGCGTATACGGGTATGGACGTCGACGCTCAACGCGCGGCGGCAATCGGCCTCGTCAACCACGTGAGTGACGACGTCCTCGGCGACGCCGCTGCGCTCGCCGAGCGCATCGCGGCCAACTCGCCGCTCGCGGTCCGGGGCACGAAAGCGGTCCTCGCGGCGAATGACGGGCGCACCGTGGCCGAGGGACTGGAATTCGTGGCGAACTGGAACACGCTCTACCTGCGAAGCGACGACCTCGCCGAGGCGATGAACGCCTTCCTCGAACGTCGCGATCCCACGTTCACCGGTCGTTAGCGGCGCCAGAACCGCCAGTTGCGACGACTGCGTCGTTCCTGCTCGTCGATCTCGCGCCGTCGCTCGTTGACAAGTTCTGGCGCGACGGCGTTCACGATCTCGCTGGCGCGCTCGAGCAGTGCTCGTCGATCGTCGATGGGTACCTCGGTCGTGGGCGGTGTCTCGACCGGTCGATCGACCAGTGAGCCGTGCGCCCAGCCGACGTCAGCGAGGCGACGCTCGAAGGTGACGCACCCCTCCGGGCACGACCACGGCTGGTCCGGCGCGTTACCCAAGACACAGAACCTCGCGACCTCGCCGGATTTATACGTACGACTCTGAAAGTGCTTACACTCCTCGCGCATCGCCACGGGTTCATCCTTCCACGAGTCTCGAGGTTCGACCGTCAGCCGACGGAACCTTCCATCTGCAACTCGATGAGGCGCGACCATTCGACCGCGTACTCCATGGGTAGTGTCCGCGTGACCGGCTCGATGAACCCGTTGACGATCATGCCCATTGCCTGGCTCTCGGTGAGGCCGCGGCTCATGAGGTAGAACAACTGGTCGTCGCCAATCTTGGAGACGGTCGCCTCATGCCCGATCGAGGCATCCTGCTCGCCGACCTCCATGTAGGGCCTGGTCGCCGAGGTCGAGAACTCATCGAGAATCAACGCGTCACAACGCACGAAGCTCTTGGCCCCGGTCGCGCCCTCCTCCACCTTCACCAGGCCGCGGTAGGCCGTCAGCCCCCCGTCCTTGGAGATCGACTTGGAAATGATCGTCGAGGTCGTCTCAGGGGCGACGTGGACCATCTTCGCCCCGGCGTCTTGGACCTGTCCGGGTCCCGCGTAGGCCACGGACAAGACCTCCCCCGACGCCTTGGGACCCATCAGGTAGACCGACGGGTACTTCATGGTCAATCTCGAGCCGATGTTGCCGTCAATCCATTCGACGTGCGCCTCGGCCTCGGCGCGAGCCCGCTTCGTGACCAAGTTGTAGACATTGTTCGACCAGTTCTGGATCGTCGTGTAGGTGATGCGCGAGCCCGGCAGGGCCACGAGCTCGACGACCGCCGAGTGCAGCGAGTCCGACGAGTACACGGGCGCCGAGCAACCCTCGACGTAGTGGACCTGGGACCCCTCGTCAGCGATGATCAGCGTGCGCTCGAACTGCCCCATGTTCTCAGTGTTGATCCGGAAGTAGGCCTGCAGAGGCTGGTCGACCTTCACCCCCGGCGGCACGTAGATGAACGATCCACCACTCCAGACCGCCGAGTTGAGCGCCGCGAACTTGTTGTCGTTGGGTGGGATGACGGTGCCGAAGTACTTGCGCACGAGGTCGGGGTACTCACGGACCGCCGTGTCCATGTCACAGAACAGCACCCCGAGGCGCTCGAGGTCCTCGCGGTTGCGGTGAAAGACGACCTCGGACTCGTATTGGGCCGTAACGCCGGCGAGGTACTTACGTTCGGCCTCGGGGATGCCGAGGCGCTCGTAAGTCGTCTTGATGGCGTCGGGCAGGTCCTCCCACCGGTCGACCCGGTTCTCGGTCGGCTTGATGTAGTAGTAGATGTCATTGAAATCCAAGTCCGGCATGCGGTCCGCGAACCACGGCAGCATGGGTTTCTTCTCGAAGCGCTTGAGCGCGGCCAGGCGGAAGTCGCGCATCCACGACTCCTCATTCTTGATCCCCGACATCTCGCGCACGATTGCCTCGTTGATGCCCTTCTTGGGCTTGAAGACGGGGATCTGTTCGTCGGACCAGCCCAGCTGGTATCGACTGAAGTCCAAGTTGTCGATGGTCATGTCGCTCCTCTGGGTATTATCCCTAC
>JAJZSM010000244.1 GCA_021849765.1 Actinomycetes bacterium
GGGACCGTCCCAGGAGAATCGTGCCACGTCGCCCACCGCCGCAACTCGTTCGGTCGCGAGAAAGTGTTGGTCCACGACGACACCGTCGTCGATCGTGAGACCCGACGTTGCGAGCCACTCGACGTTGGGGATCGCACCTGCTCCGACCACCACCACTGCAGCCGCGAAGGGTCCCTCGCCGTCGACGTGGACCAGGAACTCTCCATCCACCTCGGTGACGTCGGTCACGTGCACTCCGCATCGCAGCTCGATCCCGGCTTCGGCGGGCAGGTTCTTCAGCCAGTTGGCCACCGTCGCACCGAGGGGTCCGACCAACGGCGCGGCCGCAACCTCGAAGACCACTGGTCGCAGTCCGCGCTTGTGCAGCGACGTCGCGACCTCCGCCCCAATGAAGCCCCCGCCGATGATCGCCACGACTCGACCCGGCTCAAGACGTTCGACCGCCCCGATCAGCGCCAACGCGTCGCGGCGCGTTCGCAGCACGTGAAGGAGAGCGTCAGCGCTAAAGGGCAGGCGTCGGGCGCGCACCCCCGTGGCCAGGACCACGTGAGTGCCTGCGATCGAAGAGCCGTCCTCTAAGTGGACGGTCGTCGTGGCCACGTCGAGCGAGCGGGCGGCCACCCCGAGGTGCAGCGTGACGTCGGCGGCCGCCAGGCGGTCGTCCGTGGCGAGGCGGATCTGGTCGATCTCCCACTGACCCGCGAGCACCTGCTTGGACAGCGGGGGCCGATCGTAAGGGACCTCATGCTCGTCGCCGATCAGACTCACTGCCCCTTCATAGCCCTCTCGGCGCAGCGCCTCGGCCGCCCGCCAGCCGGAGAGTCCGGCTCCGACGATGACGACGTGGTCGGAATCGCGCAGCGGGCTCATGAGAACATCGCGAGCCACTGGTCGGCGCTCGCCGGCGCCAGCACCCGATTGGTCGCGCGCACGTCTCTCATCGGTGCGTCGGGCTGGGGGGAATAAAAGTGTCCCGGATAGAGGATCGTCTCGTCGCTGACGAACGCCAGTCGCTGGGTGAGGGTGCGATACATTTCCTCGGGGTTCGAACCCGGCAAATCCGTCCGCCCGCACCCGTCGAGAAAGAGCGTGTCGCCGCTGACCAGCCGGTCCTCGAAGAGCAGGCACTGGCTGCCGGGGGTGTGACCGGGGGTGTGAATCATGGTGAGAGTGAGCTCGCCCACCGCGAGGGTGTCGCCGGGCTCGTGGGCGACGAGGGAACTCTGGCCGATGCCGGTGCACTGAGAGACCCACTCGACCTCGTCGCGCTGAACGTGAATGGGCACGTCGGCGATCTCAAGCAGTTCGGCGACGCCGTCCACATGGTGTCCGCCATACTCCCCACCCACGTGGTCGAAGTGATAGTGGGTCCCAATCGCCCCCACCAGTGTCATGTCATCCTCGGCGAGCGCGGCGACTAACTCGCTCGGCCGGTAGGCCGGGTCCACGATCACGGCTTCTCCCATCTCGCGGTCGCCCATCGCGTAGACGAAATTGACCATCGCGGTGGCCATCGGATCGCCCACCGCAAAGTCACGCCCAGCGAGCAACTGGCGAAAATAGACGCGACTCACGGCTCATCAACCACCCTCGTAAGTCGCGGCGCGAGCTCTTCGACCTTGGCTTGGGTGGCCCGCAGTCGTGCTTCGAGCTCCTCGATGATCGCCGTCGCCCGCTCAAGCTTTGCGAAGAGGTCGTCCACTGACACCTCACCCTCGTCGAAGGACGCCACGATCGCGTTGAGCTCACCCGCCGCGTCGTTCCAGCTGCCTACGTTGCTCATGGTGTTCCCTTCTCCGTGACCACACTGATAAAGGTTCCGTCGGACACGCGCACGCTCATCGTCGCGCCCACCTCGAGTTGCGAGAGTGTTCGCACAATCGCACCGTGGGCGTTGGTGACGATGGACCAGCCCTGGGCGAGGCGCCGGGCCGGGTCGTAGGCCCCGAGGAGCTGGCGGACCGACCGGAGAGAGACGGCAGAGGCCTCGAGGACGCGCCGGGCCGAGATGTCGAGTCGCTCGCGCGTTGATGCGAGATGGCGGGCCTCGGCGCGCAGTCGGTCGCGCACCGCGAAGTTCATCGTGCGCCGGCGCTCGCCGACATAGTTGTCGGCCTCGTCGAGCACCGCCTGAGCGGACGTCGAGAGACGGCGAGCCGGAGCAACCACCATTCGCTCACGCCAGGTGTCGACGAGGGTGACAATCTCTTCACCGAGCTTGGTGGGCGTAATGGCCCGGGTGTGTGCGACGAGGTCGGCGACCGACTCGTCCCCCGTATGCCCGATGCCAGTAAAAACCGGCGTACGCGCCGTCGCGATCGCGCGCGCCACGCGTTCGTCATCAAAGCACGCCAGATCGCCCTTCGAACCGCCACCGCGCACAACGCAGATGACATCAACCTCGGTCCCGTCGAGCGTTTCGATGGCGCGCACGATCTGCGCCGGTGCGGCCTCGCCCTGGACCAAGGTCGTGACCAGGCGCACGTCGAACGCGTAGCCCGAGCGCAACAGCTGGCCCGTGAAGTCGCTGAATCCCTCGGTCTGGGGGCTGGCCACCAGACCGACGCGCAGAGGAACGGGTGAGAGCGGGGCGCGCTTGTTGGCCTCGAGAAGGTTCTCCGCTCCCAGCCGCGCGATCAACTCCGCTCGCCGGCGCGCGACGTCACCGAGCAGACTGGTGACGTCGACATCGGTCACGGTGAAGCCGATGCGGCCTTGGGGCGCGTAGACATCGACGTAGCCGTAGAACGAAACGATCATTCCTGACTGCAGCGTCACGCCGCTCGCCGCCAGGGTGCGCTTGATCTGGGCCCACTGACTAGCCCAGCAGTGGGCGTTGAGCACCGCGCGCTTGGCGTCGGACGTCGCCACACCGGCGTCGGCCAGGTCCACGTAGAGGTGGCTCTTCTCATAGACCTTGGCGATTTCGCCGCGGACCCAAAGTGCGTGGCGCCGGCCGAAGGCCGATTCCAGGTGCTCGGTCACGAGCCGGTAGAACTCGCCGACCTCGAGAACGCTCTGCGCGGTGTCGACATCAGTACTCACGATGCGAGGCTAGCCCCGAGGTGTCACGAGATTGTCATTTGAGTCACCGCCGCCTGTGTGAAAAACTGTTCGCGGATGGTGAGTCGACTGGGCGGCCGCGCCACCTTTGGGTGGCGAGGAAAGTCGGGGCTCCACAGGGCAGGGTGCTCGCGAAACGTGAGTCGCGGTGACGCGCAGGACAGTGCCACAGAGAACAGACCGCCGATGGCCCGGGCAACCGGGAACAGGTAAGGGTGAAACGGTGCGGTAAGAGCGCACCAGCGCCACGGGCGACCGCGGCGGCTAGGTAAACCCCACCTGGAGCAAGATCAAACACGGAATATCCGCGGCCCGCGGGTCTTTCGAGACAGTTCCGAGGTAGATCGCTGAGATGGATGGCCGCCCACCCTCTTCGGAGGTGGACAGAACCCC
>JAJZSM010000245.1 GCA_021849765.1 Actinomycetes bacterium
GCGCGACCAGACCCGGCAGGCGAACGGCGTGCACTGGCACGCCCTCGACAGAAGCGCCACGGGCGCCCTCGACAGTTTGACGAAGGGTCGGCTCAGCGTCGGTCGTGCGGCCCGCTCGCTGGCGGGTCCGCGCGACGACACGGGCGGTCGCGATCGAGGTCCCCGACGGCGCGTCGACCTTGCCGTCGTGGTGCAACTCGATGATCTCGACCCGATCGAAGAACGGTGCCGCCGTGGCCGCGAACCGTTCAGCCAACACCGCGCCGATGGAGAAGTTGCTCGCCACGACGATGGGCGTCCGCTCGGCCAGTTCGTCCAGGACCGCCCTGTCGGCTTCGCTAAGCCCGGTCGCACCAACGACGAGCGCCTTGGCGTGACTCGCGCACCACTCTGCCGACGCGATGACCCCTTCGGGAGTCGAGAAGTCCACCACGACGTCGACCGGCGACGCGTCCACGTGCTCGAGCGTCGTGAACCACACCGCACCGTCGCCGGTAGGGCCCGGCGACCGGTCGACGAGCGCGACGACGTCGAACTCGGGGTACGTTGCGAGCCCGTTGGCCATCACCTGGCCCATTCGACCGGCGCCACCAACTATTGCGATGCCGATCACGATGGCACCCTAGCGCGTCGCCGTCGCCGTCTGGTGACCTCGAGCGCGCCGAGCCAGCCGATGAGCCCCACGCCCGTGCCGATGAGGCCGAGCTCGATGTGGGGCGCGTGGTAGTAGAAGTGGACCGTCCAGTCACCCCGGGGCACGTCGACCTGTTCGATGAGTCCCGACCGGACCACGTGCAACGTGATGGTCTCGTGGGTCCTCGTGTTCTGCGCCGAGGCCCGCCAACCTGGTATCCACTCCATCGAGCGCTTGAGAATCGTCGGCGCCACGGCGTGCACGGTGACCCACGAATCGCCGTACGCGGTGTCTCGTATGGACACCACGCGCGAGCGCCCGGCGTTCGAACCGAGCCACGACGGTGGTCGCAGGGACGTCGCGCGGAAGTAGGCGACGGTGCCGGTCGTCTGCGCGAGTCGCCAGCCCGGCGAAGCGAGCGCTTGCTGGAAGGCCGTGGCCAGGCGGTACTCGTGCTGGGGATCGCCACGGGTGATCACTTCGGCGAAGTTGAAGATGGCCCGATCGGGTGCGCTCACCGCGATGCCGGCGCTCTCGTGGTGATACGACGAGAAGTCAAAGGTGAGTGACGCGGCGCCCGTGGCACTCAGCACCGGACCGATAGGGCGCCCCGCGTGGTTGAGTAGTTGGACCGAGACCGTTCCCGTCGAGATGCGACGATTGTTCACGCTGGCGAGCACGACGTTGCGCACCGGCAGCAGTTGTCCAAAGAAGCGTTCCGTGCGCGCCGTGGGCCGCAGGGGCAGGCAGGACTTGGGGT
The DNA here is from genome assembly GCA_021849765.1 of Actinomycetes bacterium. Next base: position 1,395 of record JAJZSM010000245.1, read on the forward strand.
TCGGCAACGGCCCGGTGACGGGGGTTGCCAGTTTGTCCGAGGAGACGACCACCGTTTCGAGACGCAGCTGACGAAAGGTGCCGTCGGCCAGCTGGCAGGGGTTGAGCGAGAACATCGGGTGCGTCGCGGTCACGTTGCCGTAAAGCGCGTTCACGAGCGAGCCGTAGCCCTGGACACTCGCGAGGCCCGTGAAGACGTTGACGTTGGGCGCACCGAGCGTCTCGTAGAGCCCCTGATGCGCTCCGGACGGATCGATCAGGGCGAAACGTCCGGCGTCGCCCAGGTGCGCCGCGGCGGCGGCGGGACTCGGCATCGGTGACGATCGCCCCCCGACGAGCCCCGTGGTGGTGAAGGCGAAAAAGAGCAGTGCGTCGACCGCGACGAGGAAGTGCAGCCATCGCATCCTCGTCGGGCGCGAGCGCCACCATCGGATCACGATTACCAGACCCGCCGCAACGAGCAGATGGGCCACGATCGTCGGACGCTGGTAGTGGACGAGTGCGGACGCGGACGCCGACACGCCGAGCCACCGCAGTATGGGCTCACCGTCGATCAGCAGCGCGCTGCTCAGCGCGACGACCGCGATGGCCGGCGCCAGGGCCAGCCACGCGCGCAGCCCCCCCGAGCTACGCGCGTCGCTAGCCTCGTGGCGAAACTCGTCCAACCACCAACCGAGCAGGACCAGCACGGCCAGGTCGACCAGGATGATGTTACGACTCTGCAGTCGGGTGCTGCCGAACAGGGGGATCGCGCGAAAGAGGTGCCCGACGGGTGTGTAGTAGCCCCAGGTCGCGAAGAGTCCCACCACGCCGACCACGACAAACGGCACGAAGGGTCGTTCGGCCTCGCGCCAGCCCTGGCGGGTCGCGCGCAGGACGAAGGCGACCGTGGCGATCAGGGCCGCGACGCCGACGTAGCCGGTCACCTCGGGCAGGTTGTAGTGGGTGAAGTACGCGGGCTGATTCGCGACCCCGTTGCCCCCGACGAGGTCAGGGATGAGCAGCAGGCTCGTCCAGCGCACGGGCAGCGAGCCGGCACCGAAGAACTGATACCCGAGCCCAGTGCGTTGGGAGATGTTGATGAACGACCAACCCGGCAGCAGTTGCGCCAGCCCGATGAGCGATCCCCACGCGATCCCCGCCGCGTTCGCGAGCACAAATTCGACGCGCCGACGCCACGACGGCGCCGATCTCGCCCGCGGCGCGAGGACACCGATGAGGATGAGCACAGCGCCAAGCAACTCCATCTCCGCGATCGCCCGTGGTTCGCCCGACAGCGTGGTTAACGCCCAGAGGGCGGTGATACCGAGTACTGACGGTGCGGCCGAGGCGACTCGTTCGCCCAGCCCCACGCCGTGTTCCCACCCGCTCACGGTCCGTTCGAGCGAAACGATCGCCAGCACGTACCACGGCAGGAGCGCGAACCCCTGCACCACGCCGAGGTGGACCAGTTGGCCGTTCATGGCGCCGGTGAGCGAATACAGCACGGCCGGCACGAAGGCCGACGAGGTGCTAATGCCATACCACCGGAGCAGGGCAAAGAGTCCGATCCCCGCCGCCGCGTAGACCACGACCAGGTTGACGACCCACATGAGGATGGGCGCGGGGATCACGAAGAGCAGGGTCAGCGGGAAGAACGACCCGGCGTTCATGCCCCCGAGCAGGGGCGTGCCCGAATTGGCGAGGGTGTTGAGCAGTGGGAGGTGGCCACTGCGTAGTTGCTCCCCGGTGAGTACCCGCAAGGGGAAGTTCTGGATCAAGTTGTCCTGGGCGATCGCGGGATGGCCGAACAGTGCGGGAAGCCCGAAGATCACGGCGGGCAGGACGACCAGAACCAGCATCGCCCAACGATCGCTACGCCCGATTGGGCGCCACCAGGTCGTGAACGCGCACTCGCCCGCCATCAGCGTTGAGCCGATGGCGGGCGAGTGCGAACCGTCACGAGTGAACCGAAGCCCACCAAGGACCTAGCGTCGACGCGAGCGAGGACCCCGGCGGCTCGCGCTGCCGTCGCTTTCACCGAATGAGGTGTCGCTGGGACCGAGGTCGCCG
>JAJZSM010000246.1 GCA_021849765.1 Actinomycetes bacterium
TCGAACCCTCACTGGAGGCGGTTTAAGCGCCCTGCCTCTGCCAATTGGGCTACGCCCCCGCGCGGTCGTGCCTGACACCGTAACGCATCGGCGCCGCGCGTGAGAATCGCGCCGTTGTCCACTCGTGCACCGGACTCGTCGCCAGCCGAGGGCCCGATCCAGCGCGAGCACACCGGTCGCCAGCTCGGCGGACGATCGGTGTGAAACAGTGAGAAACCATCCACTGCCGTTAGGCTGAAACAATGAACCACGTGCGTCGTCGGGGCACGGCCCGTTCACTCAAGACCCGATTTATCGCCGCGATGGCGGTCGTGGCGATGGTCACGACGACGCTTCCCTTGACTTCAAACGCCCAGACGATCGCCCAGACCCGCGCCGAGATCGCTGCGCTGTCGGCGACCCTCGCCCAGCAGCAGCGTACGAGCGAGTCCACCGCCAATGCCTACGACGCCGCGAAGGTCCAGTTCGCCACGATCACGCTCAACGTCAAACGACTCGAGGGTCGTGAGACAATCAAGCGTACGGCGATCGCGGCCACGTCGCGCCAGTTGGTGAACGCGGTCGTTCGCGCCTACGTGTTCGGCGCCGCGGTCGCCCAGGCAATCTCGCTCTTCGACCAACCCGTCACTTCGAGTGACGCACGCACGGAGTACCAGAACCAGGCCATCGGCAACCTGACCAAGATCAGGACCCGCTTCCAGGACGAGAAGCGCTCACTCGACTCGACCATCGCCCAACTGGCGGCCCAGCGGATCCAGGCCCACCAGCAAGAGAACACCATGCGTGACCTGCTCCACCAGAACATCCGCAACGAAGCCTCCACCCAGGCCACCCTGACCGCCGTGACCCAATCGTTGAAGAAGCAGATCATCGCCTACGAGATCCAAGTCGGTACAGCCGCCGCGAAGGTCCGCGACGTCACCCAGGAACAGGCCGCGGTCGCGGCGGCCTCGGCCGTTGGCGGTCAGAGCGCCGCGAACCTCGTGCTCGCCGCGATACAAGCCGCGACACCGCCGATCTTCACGGGGGGCACCGCCGGTTCGGCCGCCGGGCGTGCAGCGCTCGCGGCCGCCGTCTCCCAGATCGGGGTCCCCTACGTCTGGGGTGGCGAGACCCCCGGTAAGGGCTTTGACTGCTCGGGGCTCGTCCAGTGGGCGTGGGCGCGCGCGGGCTTCCAGATCCCGCGCACGACCGAGACCCAATGGCCGGCCCTGCGTCACATCCCGCTCAGTCAGCTTCAACCGGGTGACCTGCTCTTTTACTACAACCTCGACGGCGACCACCTGGTCGACCACGTCGTGATGTATGCGGGCAGCGGCCCGTGGGGCACGAACACCATCATCGCGGCCGCCAGTGCCGGTACGCGGATCAGCTTTGCGCCCATCTTCACGTTCGGACTCATCGGTGCCGCCAGACCCTAACGACCCCGACATCGCGATCACCGTCGTCGTACCCGCGTTCAATGAGGCCCAACGCTTGCGACGAGGGTTTTCGAGACTCCAACCCGTCCTCGACGAACTCGACGTCGAGCACACCGAGTTCGTCATCGTTGACGATGGTTCCACCGACGACACGGCTCGCGTGGCCCTCCAGGTCTACGGTGAACTCCCCCACCGCCTCGTCGTCCAACAGCCGTCCAATCGGGGCAAGGGTGCGGCCGTACGTCTCGGGGTGGCGGTAGCTCGCGGCGAGCGCGTGCTCGCCGTAGACGCCGACATGGCCATCGACCCGCAGCACTACCGGGCGATGGTCGACGAGCTCAATCGCGCCGACCTCGTGGCCGGTTCACGGGCCCGCGACGGACATCTTCGTTACGAGTCGCGCACGCGCACCGTGGCTGGACGGGTGTTCAACCGGCTCGTGCGCCATTACACCGGGGTCACGCTCGTGGACACCCAGTGCGGCGCCAAGGCGTTCCGGCGAGGTCCGGCGCGACTCCTCGGATTGTTGGGAATGGTCGACGGATTCGCCTACGACGCGGAGTTCTTCCTGCTCGCGCGCCAGCTCAACCTGACGGTCCTCGCGCACCCGGTCACCTGGGAGGACGTCGGCGGATCCTCCGTACACCTGCGCTCGGCCCCCCTCGCGATGATCGCGGACCTGCGGGCACTGCCGCGCACGCACCACGTGAACCCGGTCGTGGTCGCTGCGACGGACGTGTCAGCCGAGGCGGTCGCTCAGGCCGCGCGCGCGGCTCGCGTCCAGGGTCTCGTGATCGCCCGCGGAACCGAGGACGCATTGATCGTCCTATCCCGTGACGACGCCATCGGCGCGACGAGCATCGCCGCGGCGCTCGCCGGCGCGGCGCGTACCACCGACGTCGCGGGCCTCGTCGGACGCACGATCGAGGCGCTCTGAATCAGTCCGCGCGTGGTAGCAGCCAGTCGGCGACCAGTTGGGGCGCCCGGTCGGCCCACTCCTCGGCGGTGATCGCGTAGCGACCGTGGTCCTCCCAGGCGCCGTCGATCTCGAGGTAGCGCTCGGCCACGCCCTCAAAGCGCAGCCCGAGCTTCTCGACGACCCGCCGCGACGCCCGGTTCCGCGGGATGATGTTGATCTCGACACGGTGCAGGCGCAATGTCTCGAAGGCGAACTGCAGCACGACTATCACCGACTCCGGCATCAACCCGCGTCCCGCGACCGACTCATCGATCCAGTAACCGATGAAGGCCGACTGCAGGGGACCTCGTTGAATCGAGGAGAGCGTGAGCTCGCCCACGAACCGATTGTCATAGAAGATGCCGAACCCGTAGCCGCTGCCCAGCTGGCGTTCGCGCTCGCGCAGCGCGCAGCGACTCTCGAAACTCCGTTGGTCCTCGGCCAGGTGCGACGAGTGGGCCGAGCGGGGCTCCCACTTCACGAGCCAGTCGTGGCAACGGGTACGCACCTCGAGCCAACCGTCGTAGTCCTGCTCGTTGAGCGTGCGAAGCACGACGCGGCGCCCGTGCAGGGTTACGGGCGAATAGAGCGTCCCGCGCGCAGTCACCGTTGCCACCTCACCCCACCATCGTGCCAGGTTGTCGGGGCACCTCGCGTCACCGCAGTAACCACGCGGCGACACCGTCGAGGATGTCGCTCTCCGAACTGACGAGGTCCCGCGCCCCGACCCGGTCCATGACCGCATCGAGCACCATGAGACCAGCGACGAGCACGTCCTCGCGGCCCGGCACCATTGCGGCGTGTTCGAGGCGCGGCTCGGGTTTCTCGGCGGCCAGTCGTTCGCGCCAGTTCTGGACGGTACGGCGCGTGAGCAGCTGGTGGTGAACGGCCTCGCGCTGGTAGGTTCCCAGTCCCCGGTCCAGTTGAACCAAGGTGGCGACGGTCCCGGCTAGTCCGACGAGGCGCACCCCACCCGGCACTGACGCGAGGGTCGGATCTGTCGCCATCGCCGCGTCGAGCGCGTCGTCGATCATCGCTTGCGCCGTGCGGCGCCGGTCTTCG
>JAJZSM010000247.1 GCA_021849765.1 Actinomycetes bacterium
GCACGTGGATGCAATCGACGGCGCAGTCGTGGCTGGTGCTGGTGTTGACCCACTCGGCGACGGCGATCGGCGTGGTCGTCGCGCTGCAGACGCTCCCCGTGCTCTTGCTCGGGCCCTACGGCGGGGTAATCGCCGATCGGGTCGACAAACGACGCCTCCTCATCGTCTTGCAGTCGTTGATGGCGGTCCAGGCCGCCGTGCTCGCGGCGTTCACGCTGGCCCACGATGTCACCTACCTCGACGTGTGCGTCCTCGCGTTCGTGCTCGGACTGAACAACAGCTTTGAAAACCCCTCGCGTCAAGCCTTCATGCTCGAGATGGTGGGCCCGGCGGACCTTCGCAACGCGGTGAGCCTCAATTCCACGATGAATAACGCGGCGCGGGCCGTTGGTCCGGCGGTCGCCGGCGTGCTGATCGCGGCCGTCGGTGAGGGGTGGTGTTTCGTCCTCAACGCAGTCAGCTTCATCGCCGTCGTCGGATCGCTCATGGCGATGGATCGTTCGGCCCTGTCGCCCAGTCCACCCGCCGCGCGCGACCGCGGTCAGCTCCGGGCGGGGTTCCGTTACGTGGCCCATGCGCCGTCGCTGTTGATCCCACTGATCATGATGGGGCTCGTCGGAACATTCGCCTACGAATTCCAAGTGACGCTCCCGGTCGTGGCGTCCCAGGTGTTCCATGGCGGGTCCCGTGCGTACGGCCTCCTGGTGACTGCAATGGGGGTCGGCGCGGTCGTGGGTGGGCTGGTGTCGGCCACGCGCGGTCGCGTGGGCATCGCGCCGATGGTCGCCGCGAGCGCGACCTTCGGCGCATTGCTCGCCGTCGCCTCGGTCGCGCCCATCATCGATCTTGAGATCGTGGCCTTGGCCCTGGTTGGCTTCGCGAGCGTCTCGTTCTTGTCGATGGGCAACTCGACACTCCAGCTCGCGAGCGACCCCGCCATGCGCGGGCGGGTGATGGCGTTGTGGGCGGTCGCGTTCATGGGTTCGACGCCGATCGGTGGACCACTCGTCGGACTGGTGACGAGCCACTGGGGCGCGCGCGTAGGCCTCGGCGTGGGCGCACTCTCGTGCCTGGTCGCGGCGCTCGTCGGACTACTGGTCGTGCGCCGGGCCAGGGCCGCCTCGGGCGAGCTGGCTGACCGCGCCCTCGGTTAGGCCCAGGTCGAGCGCTGCGCGGTGAACTCGACAGTTAGCCAGATGTCGTGAGGCAACTGGTCGAGCTTGGCGAACAACGCGTTTCGCACCTGGTCTGACTGGTACGCGGTCCACGAGGGCGACACGATGAACTCGAGTTCGACGTAGAATTTGCGGCCGATCTTGGTCATGCGCAGGTGTCGGTCACCGAGGCCGAACTGCGTCACCACCTCGTTGACGGCGTCGTTCGCCGGCCCGCGCAGATCGATGTCGGGACTGCCCTCGACCAACTCGATGAACGTGGTGTGGATCATGCGCAGCGGCGGCGCCACGAAGACCAGGCACGCGAGGATCACGAGGGATGGGTCGAGGTAGTGCGCGACGCGAGCCGCTGACGTCCCAATCAAGAGATGGGCGGCGATGTAGGCGATGATCATCGCCGAGCCGAGCACGCCGCCGGTGAGCCACTGCGTCGCCTCGGCGCGCACGAGCTCTGAGTCACGCGCGAAGCGCCGTAGCCACCACCACACGCCGGTCGGGACGATGAGTGAGACGACGGCATAACCGACACCCCATCCCGAGGCGAGGGTGTCACCGCCGTGGATGATCGAGAGCACGGCGTTGAACGTGGCGTACGCGCAGGTCGCGAGTAGCGCGACGGCCTCGACGCCGATGATCAGCGGGACCAGCGCCTCGCGTCCGAAGGGGTAGCGCGAGGTCGGTCCGCTGGCGACGAGGATCGAGACTCGAATGGCCATCCACGACAGGCCGATCCCGAGGAAGGTGTAGAACCCGTCGAACAAGATGATCTGTGAGCCGGTGATGACGCCGATGGCGATGCCGATGGCGGCCAGGACCATGCCGTAGGCCATGGAGAGACCGAGCGCCCGACGCTCACGACCGAACTCATCGAGGACCCCGCCGGCCTCGCTTGTCATAGCGCCCCCTCTCGCTACGACGGTAGTGGTCGGGCGCGCGATCCGCGGAGATGGTGCGTCGCGCTGAAAGGGCGCGGCCCGAGAGCGTCCGACCGGTCCTGACGTATCGCTCGTGTCGATTTGGGGTAACGACGAGTGTGAGTACAGTCGAATCGTGCTGCTCGACACCGATCTCACCTTCGACCCGGACGGACGATATGCGGCGGCCACGGAGGCCGAGGCTGACGGCTACGCGGGTCTGTGGGCCGCCGAGGTGGGCCACGACCCGCTGCTCGTGCTCGCCGGTGCGGCCACCGTCACCTCGCGCATCGAGCTCGGCACCGGGATCATCGTCGCCTTCGGGCGCAGTCCCATGATCACCGCGACGCAGGCCAACGACGTGCAGCGGCTCTCGCGCGGACGGCTCCTGCTCGGAATCGGTAGCCAGATCAAGCCGCACATCGAGAAGCGCTATTCGATGCCGTGGTCGCACCCGGCACCGAGAATGCGCGAGTACATATTGGCGATGCGGGCGATCTGGTCCGCCTGGAACGACGGAACGGCCCTCAACTTTCGCGGTGAGTACTACCGCCACACGCTGATGACACCGTTCTTCAGTCCGGCGCCACACGACTATGGCGCGCCCCGAGTCCTCCTCGCCGCCGTGGGCGAGCTCATGACCGAGGTCGCAGGTGAAGTGGCCGACGGGCTTTTGGTGCACCCGTTCACGACCGAGCGGTACCTGCGCGAGGTAACGGTGCCGGCGCTCGAGCGTGGACTCGCTCGATCAACGCGAACGCGTCGTGACTTCCAGATCTCGTTCTCGGGGTTGATCGCCAGTGGTGCGGACGACGTGGCCCAGCGCGACGCCGAGGCCGACGTTCGCGCCCAGATCGCCTTCTACGCGTCGACCCCGGCGTACCGCGGGGTACTCGAACTACACGGGTGGGGGGGACTGCAGCCGGAGCTGGCCCAACTCGCGCGTCGCGGCGAGTGGGCGGCGATGGGCGACTTGATCCCCGACGACGTGCTCGACGCCGTCGCAATCGTTGCGGCGCCGAAGGATGTCGCGGCGGCGCTTCGCGCGCGATTCGGTGACGTGGTCGACCGCTTCAGCATCTACGCCCCGTCGGGGATGGCTGACGGTACTCGCCGTACTATTGCCCGGGGGCTTGGATTGATAGTCGATCAACAACCGGAGGAACCCGCGTGAACGTTTTGATGATCCTGAATGACCCGCCGTACGGCAACGAACGCACCTACAACGCACTTCGCCTCGCGATGAACCTGCAGCGCAATCACGCCGACGTCGTACTGACCGTGTTCCTCATGGGTGACGCGACCCTCGGCGCGAAGACCGGCCAGCACACGCCGGACG
>JAJZSM010000248.1 GCA_021849765.1 Actinomycetes bacterium
GGCTTCGGCTGTGATCTCCACGTCCACGCCGAGGTCAAACATGGTCGCCAGGTCGGCGGGCGCGTTGACCGTCCAGACGTTGACCACGAGTCCGAACGCGCGGGCCCGAGCCACGAAGTCGGCGTCGACGAGGCCGACGTAGGGGTTGACCCCGGCGAGCCCGGCCTGCGCGGCCCGTTCGAGACTGGTGCGCGGGTCGTCGGTGGCGTCGAGCAGCCAGCCCACCGGACGCGACGACTCGACGAGCACGACACAGGTCGCCAGGTCGAAGCTCGAGTAGATGACCTCGTCACGCGATGGCGACGCGGCCACGGACGCGATCACCGAACGCGCGAAGTCACCGCTTTGGTCATAGGTCGGCTCGGCTCGTTCCTGAAGATTCTTCACCTCCACGTTGACCAGGAGTCCGGAGCTCGCCACGAGCGCCGTCGCGAGGCTCGGCACGTAGGTTGGGAGCTCACTCGCGGCGTGCTCGGCGATAACGAGCGAACCCACCCGTGGGTCGTGGTGAACGACCAGTTCACCCTTCGCCGTGCGGCGCACGTCGAATTCAACCCCGTCGGCCCCGACCGCCCGGGCCGCCTCGAAGGCCTCGAGCGTGTTCTCTCGAATGTCGCGGTGCAGTCCCCGGTGCGCGATGATGGCCGTCATGGGCGAAGTCTGTCAGAACGTCGTGGCGAACCGACGCTCTTATGCACTCTTTAGCAATTAATCCGCCGTCAGCCCTTGTAATACAAGGCTTTATCGCCTAAAATTGAACGTCGGTCCGGTGCCCCCCTTTCACCCGACCGTAGCGAAGGAACCTGCAATGTCGTTGATGTGGAACCGTACCCATGCGTGGGACGACGCGGATTGGCGATCAGACGCCGCGTGTCGTGACACCGAGCCCGAGCTGTTTTTCCCGGTCGGAACGACCGGTATGGCGACCGACCAGATCGAGTCAGCCAAGCGCGTCTGTGACAAGTGCGAGGCCCAGAAGGCCTGCCTCGAGTTTGCCCTGGCCACGAACCAGGAGTCGGGCGTGTGGGGCGGGACGACTGAGGACGAGCGACGCAAGCTGCGCAAGCAGTGGCTCGCCGCGCGCCGGCGCGCCTCCCAGCACTGATCGCCACATCGGTCACACGTCACGTATCACGCCAGCGTCAGTGCGCGCCTTCGCGCCGCTTGACGACCGCGCGGTCCGGCGTGCGGGAATTCGCCTCTGCTTAACGCCGTGGGGTGAGGGGCAGCGTGACGCGCACGAAGGTCCCACCACCGCTGGCGTACGGCATGGTGTTCATAGTGATCGTGCCGTGGAGCTGGGCGCGGATGAGGTCGCGCACGATCGAGAGCCCCAGGCTCGTCGGCACGTCCAGTGAGAAGTCGTCACCGAGGCCACGGCCGTTGTCGCGGATCTCGGCGACCGCTTCCCCGCCCCTTCGATAGAGGTTGAGGGTCACCACGCCCACGTGTTCGTTCTCGTCGCCGAACTCGGTGAAGGCGTGCTCAACGGCGTTGGTGAGCAGTTCGGCGAGCGCCACCGCGAGTGGCGTCGCGACGTCGGTGGACAGGACGCCGAGGTCGCCGTTCACGACGATCTCGACGGGGTGCAGTGCGAGCACGGTGTCCTCGACCAGCATCACGAGGGAGCGGACTATCTCGTCAAAGACCACGTCCTCACCGGGTTCGCGTGAGAGCACCTCGTGCACGACCGCGATCGAACGCACCCGCCGCTCGGCCTCGAGTAGCGCCGTGCGGGTCTCGGCCTCGTCGCTGCGTCGCGCCTGGAGTCGCAGCAACGACGAGATGGTCTGGAGGTTGTTCTTCACGCGGTGGTGGACCTCGCGCACCGCCGCCTCCTTGTGCAAGACGACCCGGTTGAGCTGGCGCAGGTCCGACACGTCGCGCAGCAGCACGATGACTCCGGTCACCACACCGTCGGCGATAACCGGCACACAGTGAAAGAGGATTGCCACGTCGTGGCCGCGGTCGATCTCCTCCATGGTGGGCAGCGCGAAGTTAAGGGCCCGCTCGACGGCGCGCACGCGCTGGCCGAGCTCGACGAGGGTGTAGCCCTCGACGGCCGAATAGATCCCGAGTCGGTGTAGCGCGTTCGTGGCGTTGGGCGTGGCGAACTCGACGCGGCCGTCCGCCTGGAGCAGGATGATCCCGTCTCCGACGCGGGGCATCCCCGGGCCGGCCACCTCATCCTCGCGGAAGGGGAAGGTCGCGTCAGCGACCATGTCACACAGTCGCACGAAGATCGAAAGGTAGACCCGCTCGTAGAGCGAGGACGGCCCGTGCAACGGCCCCTGGAGCCGCACGAGCACAGCGACCACGCGGTCGGCAACGCGCACCGGGATCGCCCAGACCTGGACCGGCTCCTCGACCAGGTCGAGGTGGGTCTCCCCCGTCGCCCGCACGCCCTCGGCGAAGGCTGCGGCCACGCGCGGCCAGTCACTCGCGTGGTGCACCGAGCCCACTAGGTCCTCGTTCAGCATCGTCGAGCGGTTGTTCGGGCGAATCTGGCCGAGCACGATGAACGAGTCCTCCTCGTCAACCGCGGGCGCCATCAAGAGCAGGTCCGAGAACGACAGGTCGGCGAGCAAGGACCACGACGCCGTCAGTCGCAAGAGGTGGTCGACCACCGGCTCGCCGAGTGCCGTGTGGGTGGCGGCGAGTTCGGCGAGGGTCGCCATCAGTGGCTGCGCAGTGGCACGATCGTGCGTTGGCGCTTCGTGTAGGACGCGAGGGTGTTTACCCCACGGGCTTCGAGCAGCGCCGCGAGGTCACTTGTCCGCTCCCCGACGCGTTCGAGGCGGTGCGCGTCGCTCGCGGTCGTGAACGTGACGCCCCGCGCGACCAGTCCGTCGAGGAAGCCCTCGGCCGGATACTGCTCGCCGATGGGCTTGGCCCAGCCGGCCGAGCTGCACTCGACCGAGATGTTCGCCGCCGCCGCGGCGTCGGCCATCGCGTCCCAGTAGTCACCGGGGTTCGTCGCGTAGTAGCCAGCCACCTTGATCAGGTCCGGGTGCGCGAGCACGTCGACCGCGTTCGAGGCCGCCAGCTCCTCGAGGGCGACCGTGTAGTCCGCCCAGCACTGGTCCACGTCGCGAACGGTCCACTCGCGCATGGGGATCGGGCTGTCGATGTCGTCAAAGGCCCAGCTGCCGAGCCAGTGGACCGAGCCGATGAGCACGTCGAAGGGGTACTGAGCGAGCAGGTCACTCACGACATCCATCTGGTCGCGGTAATAGTCGACCTCGAGGCCGATCTTGACGGGCAGGCCCTCGTCCTTCGCCTTCATCGCGAGCGTCACGTAGTCCTCGAGGGAGTTGCGCGCCGTGAAGGCCATGTAATCGGCCATCACCGGACTCGTCGCCTCGTGGGCGAAGCGTTCCCAGAACGGCCCGACGAGCGACATCACGTCGACGAAGCGA
>JAJZSM010000005.1:0-11021 GCA_021849765.1 Actinomycetes bacterium
CGATGTTCGCGAGTCCAAGGCCTTCGAGGTACCGGATGGCGGCTGTGAGGCCAGCCGTCTCGGCGATCGGTGGGGTACCGGCCTCGAAGCGGGTCGGGCCATTCGCCGGCACGTAACCGTCGAGTCGCACGTCGGCGATCATGCCGCCGCCGCCGAGGAAGGGGGGCATGGACTCGAGGATCGCGGCGCGGGTCCAGAACACGCCTAGGCCGGTCGGACCGAGCATCTTGTGGGCGGAGAAGCAGAAGAAGTCGACGTCGAGGTCCACGACGTCGGTTGGTTGATGACCGACCGACTGGGCGGCGTCGAGGGCGACGAGGGCTCCGTGGTCGTGGGCGATTCGGGTGAGCTCTTTGACCGGATTACGCGTGCCGAGGACGTTGGACGCGGCGGTGAAGGAGAACAGCTTGACGCCGTCGAGCAGGCGGTCGAGGTCGCTCACGTCGAGGCGGAAGTCGTCACTCACCGGAACGAAACGGACTTCGATGCCGAGCTGGTCGCGCAGCTGGAACCACGGAACGATGTTGGCGTGGTGCTCCATTTCGGTCACAAGGACGACGTCACCGGCCTTGAGGTTCGCCGCGCCCCACGACTTGGCGAGGAGGTTGAACGACTCGGTCGTGTTCTTGGTGAAGACGATCTCGTCCATTCCCTGCGGCGCGTTTATGAACCGTGCGGTGGCCGCTCGGGCGCCCTCGTAGACGTCGGTCGCCTCGACGGCGGTCTGGTAGACGCCGCGGTGGACGTTGGCGTGTCGCAGCTCGTAGTAGCGCGCCATCGCCTCGATGACGGGCCGCGGGGGCAGGGTGGAGGACGCGGAATCGAGGTAGGTGATCGGACGGCCGTTGATCACGCGCTCCAAGAGCGGGGTGTCGACGCGCACCCGGCGCGGGTTGTAGGAGCTCATCGCAGCACCGTTCGCCACGCGTCGTAGCCGTCGTGTTCGATGGCGGCGGCGAGCTCGACGCCGCCGCTGTGCACGATCTGGCCGTCGACGAGGATGTGAACCTGGTCGGGTTCGATCTCCTCGAGCAGTTTGACGTAGTGGGTCACCACCACCACACCCATCGACGGGTGTTCGCTACGCACCGTTCGCACACCGCGCGCCACGATACGCAGCGCGTCGATGTCGAGCCCCGAGTCCGTCTCATCGAGCAGCGCGACGACGGGTTCGAGCAGTGCCATCTGTAGCACCTCGTTGCGCTTGCGCTCACCGCCGGAGAAACCGTCGTTCAGGTGTCGTTCCGCGAATGCCGGGTCCATGCCGAGTCGGTCCATCCATTCAGCGAGCTCGAGTCGTACCTCGAGCACCGACAGCTCACTCAGGCCCTTGCGGGCCACCATGGCCTGTCGCAGGAACTGGATGACCGAGACGCCGCTGATGGCCTCGGGGTACTGGAAGGCGAGGAAGATGCCCGCGCGGGCCCGCTGGTCGGGGGACCACGTTGCGATATCGACGCCGTTGAGCAGGATCTGTCCGTCGGTCACCCGGTAGCCGGGGTGACCCATGACGACACTCGCCAAGGTCGACTTGCCGGCCCCGTTAGGCCCCATCAGCGCATGGACCTCGCCGGGGTTGATGGTGAGATCGACGCCACGCAAGATGACAGTATCCTCGGCGACGGCGTGGACGTTTCGAAGTTCTAATAAGGGCACGGACACAAGGTGAGCCTATCGTTCGCGCCCGGATTTTCGGCCGGTCACCAGCCCCGCGCGATCCAGTCGTCGAGGTGCGCACGTTCGGCGCCGATGGTCGTGGGAGCGCCGTGACCGGGCAAGACGAGCACGTCGTCGGCGAGGCGATGGAACAGTCGTTGCTCGATCGAGGCGATGATGGTGGGGAAATCACCGCCCTCGAATGCGGTGGCACCGGGTCCACCGGGAAAGAGGGTGTCGCCACTGAAGAGCAGGGGACTCCCCTCGACCAAGAAACACGTCGAGCCCGGCGTGTGCCCCGGGGTGTGGATGACCCGCACGCGCAGTTCGCCCACCTCGATCACCTGGTCGTGGGCGAGGTACCGGTCGAGGGCGGGGAACAGTGTGACGTCCTCGGGGTGGCCCCAGACGACGCGTCCCGAGGCGCGCAGCCCGGGAATCGCGCCCACGTGGTCGTGGTGCCCGTGGGTCTCGAGCACGTCGACCACGCCGAGAACGTCCGCGAGGCGGATGAGTCGCTCGGACTCGTCCGCGGCGTCGATCAGCGCCGCCAGCGCCGAGCGACGACATCGCAGGACGTAGACGTTATTGGCGAGCGGTCCAACAACGACCCGGTGGACTTCCAGATCGGCGCCGCTCCAGATGACCGTCGAATCGTTCACACCATCAGGATGCCACGCGACGCGGTCGTATGGTTTTCGCTATCCTCGCAAGTGCAACGGCTCACGAGCCGACGGGAATCGAGGGTGACCATGAACTTCGGCTTTTCAGAGGAGCAGGAGGAACTTCGCAAGATGGTGCGACGGTTCTTGGATGAGAAGTCGCCCGAGACCGAGGTCCGCCGGCTCATGGCCACCGTCGACGGATTCGACCCGGCGGTGTGGCGCCAGATGGCTGACGAACTCGCCCTGCAAGGGCTGGGCATCCCCGAAGAGTTCGGCGGCCAGGGTTTCGGCCCCGTGGAACTGTACGTCGTGTTCGAGGAGATGGGGGCCGCGCTACTGTGTTCGCCGTACTTCTCAACGGTGGCGCTGGCGGCCAACGCCGTGCTGCTCGTGGGAACCGACGAGGACCGGGCCGCCTACCTACCCGGCATCGCCTCGGGGGACACCATCGCGACCGTGGCGCTCACGGACGACTCCGGTCAGTGGGACCTCGCTGCGACATCGGTGAGCGCACGTGAAGCCGGTGGGACCTGGGTTGTCAACGGCGTGAGCAACTATGTGACCGACGGCCAGAGCGCATCGGTGATCTTCGTGCCGGCGATGACTGAAGCCGGACTCTCGCTGTTCGCCGTGGAGGCGAACGCTTCGGGGCTGGAGCGCACGTCACTACCCACCATGGACCAGACCCGCAAGCAGAGTCGCATCACCTACGCCGACGTCCCGGCCCGCCTCGTGGGCTCGAACGGCGGCGCGCTCGCCGGACTCGAGACCACGGTCCAGATCGCCGCGGCCGCCCTCGCCGCCGAGCAGGTCGGCGGCGCGCAGCGCGTGCTCGACAACGCGGTCGAGTACGCGAAGAACCGCGTCCAGTTCGGCCGACCGATCGGGTCGTTCCAGGCGATCAAGCACAAGTGCGCCGACATGCTGCTCGACGTGGAGTCAGCGAAATCGGCCGCTTACTACGCGGCCTGGGCCGCTCAAGAGCGCAACGACGAGTTGCCGATTGCCGCGAGCCTCGCCAAGTCGTTCTGCTCCGAGGCGTACTTCCACTGCGCCGCCGAGAACATACAGATCCACGGCGGTATCGGCTTCACCTGGGAACACCACGCGCACCTGTACTTCAAGCGCGCCAAGAGCTCCGAGCTGTTCCTCGGTGATCCGGCGTACCACCGCGAGTTGCTCGCCAACCGACTGGGCATCTAAGGCCGCGTGCTCGTCCACGAACAGCTCGCAAGTGGCACGTCGGTCCTCGACCTTCGTATCGCGTCCTCGGGCACCCGTGCCGCGACCGCTCACGTGCTCGTGCTCGCGCACGGGCTGCCGCGCGCAACGGGCATGGGCCGTCAGGCGGCGGGTCTGCTCCCCGAGCTTGCTGAACACCTGGCGAGCGAGTCGGGCTGGACAGTGGCGACCGGGACGTTGTCGGGTGTCGGCGGGAGCACGGGGACGTTCTCGGCCAGTCAGTGGCGCCGCGACCTGGGCGCCATCATCGAACGCATCGATCGCGATGGCGGACGCATCTCCCTCGCGGGATTCGGGTTCGGGGGTGCGCTCGCGCTCGCGGTGACTGCCGAGGACGAACGGGTCCGCGGGGTGGCCACCTTCGCAGCACCAGCGCACATGGACACGTGGTGTGGTCCGGCGGTCCCCTTTCGCCAGTGGATTATCGGGGCGGGTGTGGTGGGTGACGAGAAGGACCTGCTCGCGCCCGACGAGTTACGCGCCGACGTGTTGGCGGTCGACCCGCTCGGGGCGGTCGCCAACATCCCGCCGCGGCGTCTCTTGATCGGCCACGGGACGGACGACCTCGAAGTACCCGCAAGTGACGCGCGCGACCTGCTCAGCGCGGCCGAGGGCCGTGCCGAGTTGCGTCTGATCCAAGGGGCCGGCCACCAGCTGCGCGCGGACCCTCGAATGGTGGCGACGCTCCTCGGCTGGCTCGACCGACACCGTTAGCCGACGCTGGCGAGCGCCTCGTCCAGGGCGCGGCGGATCGAGACCGCCGCGGCGTAGGGGTCTTTGGCGGTGGTCAGGGCGCGCACGACCACGAAGTGGCGTAGCCCGGCGTGTACGAGGGACGCGACGTTGTCGGCGTTGACGGCGCCGGTCACGAACACCGGTTGGTCACTTCGATTGGTGCAGTCGATGGCGTACGCGACGCCGGTTCCCGTACGGCCGGGCTTGGTCGGTGTCGCCACGATCGGTCCGGCGCTGCGGTAGGTCGTGGGCTGTTCGAGCGAACGGGCGAACTCCTCGCGCTCATGCGTCGAGAGCCCGACGATGGCGTTGGGACCCAACACGTCACGACAGACGGCCACGCTGACGTCGTCTTGACCGACGTGGACGCCGTCGGCCGCCACGTCGGCGGCGAGGTACGGCGAGTCGTTCATGATGAACGGGACGCCGAAGTCCCGACAGATGGCGGCCATTAACGCCCCCGAGGCCCGCCGCTGCTCGTCGTCGAGGTCCTTCTCGCGAAGTTGCACGACGTCCACGCCCCCGCGTAGGACGGCTGGCAGGAATTCCGCAAGGTCATCGCGGTGGCCGACGCACAGGTACAGGCGGCGTTGGTCGAGTTCGTACATCCGCACACTTTAGGTCCCTCGTCTGGCCATTCACGGCGAGACGAAGTGACGCGCGGACATCCATCGCGCGGTCGGGACCGTCGACTCGGGCAGAATGGACCTATGCAGATCCCCGCGAAGGCCGAGTATGCCATTCGGGCGCTACTCACCCTGGCGGCGAGCAACACGTCCATGAGCGCCGAACACTTGGCCGTCGAACAGCAGCTACCGGCGAAGTTCCTCGGCGCGATCCTCTCCGATCTGCGTCGTGGCGGTCTCGTCACGAGCCAGCGTGGCCCCGAAGGCGGATTCAAACTCGCCCACGACCCCGACACGATCATGATCGCCGACATCCTGCGCGTCGTCAGCGGGCCGATGGCGGGCGTACGCGGGATGCGTCCCGAGACCCTCAACTACGGCGGCGACGCGACGCATTTGCGCGACGTCTGGGTCGCGGTGCGAGCGGCGCTGCGCGAGGTGCTCGAGCACGTCACGTTGGGCCAGGTGCTGCGTGGCGACCTGCCCGTCTCGGTGACGCGCTTCACCTCGGACCCAGACGCGTGGATCACGCGCCAACTGTGACGCGGATCCACACTGACGGCGCCTGTCGCGGGAACCCCGGCCCGGGGGGCTGGGCCTGGGCCCGTGGTGCTGACGGGTACGCGAGCGGCGCCGAGGCGCGCACGACGAACCAGCGGATGGAGTTGCGCGCCGTCCTCGAGGCGCTACGGGCCAACCCCGAGGGCGACGTGGAGATCGTGAGTGACTCCACCTACGTGGTCAAGTGCTTCAACGACCACTGGTACGTCGGGTGGTTGCGGCGAGGTTGGAAGAACTCCCAGGGCCAACCCGTCGCCAACCGGGATCTCTGGGAGCCCTTATTTGACCTCGTCTTGCGGGGCGGACGCACCGTCACCTTCACCTGGGTGAAGGGACACGCCGGTGATCCGATGAACGAGTTCGTCGACGAACTCGCCACCGCCGCGGCCGATCGTCAGCAGGGTCAAGAGCGCTAGCGCGCGGGGGTGTTGGCTACGGCGCCAAAAACATTAGGATTTCGTAGGTCTCAGTGACGAAATTGACGAAGGGAATCCGCCGTGGCAAACGAGGTCCAGCAGTTTGACGTTGTGATCATCGGGGGTGGCCCCGGCGGCTACGCCGCCGCGTTGTACGGAGCCGCGGCGGGGCTCAACATCGCACTGATCGAACGTGACAAGGTGGGTGGCACCTGCCTGCACCGAGGCTGCGTGCCGGCCAAGGAGTTCCTCGAGACGGCCCACGTGCGTCGCACCATCGAGCACGCCGGTGCGTTCGGCATCGGCACCGGTGACGTGTCGGTTGACTTCTCGGTGAGCCAGGCGCGCAAGAACGAGGTCGTCGACAAGCTGCACAAGGGGCTCTCGGGCCTCCTCAAGGGCCGTAAGGTGACCATCTTCGAGGGAACGGCGCGACTCGACGCCGACCAGGTCGTACGTATCGTCGACGGGGCCGACGCCGGCGTGGAGGCGAAGGGGACCAACGTGATCCTCGCGGCGGGCTCGGTGCCGCGAACCTTGCCCGGCTTTGACGTCGATGGCACGATCGTGCTCACCTCGGACGAATTCCTCGACCTCGACACGCTGCCGTCGAGCGCCGCCGTGATCGGCGGCGGGGCGATCGGCTGTGAGTTCGCGTCGATGCTGTCCGACATGGGTGCGTCAGTCACGATCCTCGAGGGACTGCCCACGATCCTCGCGGGCTGCGATAGCGAGGTCGTGAGCGTGGTGCAACGTTCCTTCAAAAAGCGCGGGATCGACGTGCGCGCCGGGGTGAACGTGACCGGTCACACGCCGAAGAAGGGTTCGACCGCGGTGCACGTCGAAGGTGGCGACGACGTCGTTGTGGACATCGTGGTGCTCGCGGTTGGGCGACGTCCGCGGAGTGAGGGGCTGCTCGGCGACGGAACCGGTGTCGAGGTGAACGAACGTGGTTTCGTCGTTGCGAACTCCTCGATGCGCACCGCCAACCCCAACGTCTACGCTATCGGCGACATCGTCGCCAACACCCCCCAGCTCGCCCACGTCGGATTCGCCGAAGCGATTGTGGCGATCAAGACGATTCTGGGCGAGTCCGTCGTGCCAGTCGACTACGACCGCGTGCCGTGGGCGATCTACTCCAATCCCGAGGTCGCCTTCGTCGGGCTCACCGAGGCCGCCGCGAAGGAGCGGGGCTATGACGTGGTGGTCAAGAAGGACCCGTTCGGCGGCAACAGCCGCGCCCAGATCATCGGCGAGACCGAAGGGGTGGTCAAGATCATCGCGGAAAAGCGCGCTGACGGAACGGCGGGCCAGATCCTCGGCGTGCACATGGCGGGACCCTGGGTGACCGAGCAGCTGGGCGCCGGTTACTACGCCGTGAACTGGGAGGCGACGGCCGAGGAAGCCGCCGCGCTCATCCAGCCGCATCCGTCACTTTCGGAGACCTTCGGCGAGACGCTGTTGGCGCTATCGGGGAGGGGGCTCCACGTTGGCTGATGTCACGCTGCCGTCACTGGGCGAATCGGTGACCGAAGGAATTATCACTCGGTGGTTCAAAAAGGTCGGCGACTCGGTTGCGCGCGATGAACCGCTCTTCGAGGTTTCGACCGACAAGGTCGACTCAGAGATGCCGTCGCCGGCGGCGGGGGTCCTGACTGAGATCCTGGCCGCCGAAGGCGACACCGTCGAGACCGGATCGCGAGTCGCGGTGATCGACGAGAACGCCGTCGCTGGGTCCGTGGCGCCGTCGCCGGCACCTGAGCCGAGCGCCGCGGCGACGACCCCGAGCGCGCCGGAAGTGACGACCGCGCCCGCGACGGCGACGTTCGATAGCGCCGCCACGGGTGCGCCGCGTGTTGCCGGCGTCGTGATGTCACCGGTCGTGCGCCGAATCCTCGCCGATGGTGGCGTTGAGCCAGCGACGGTGCGTGGATCGGGCCCCGGCGGCGCGATCACGCGTCGCGACGCCGAACGCGCGGTCGCCAATGGACCGACGGACGAGGTCGTCGTCCCCCTGTCCAACGGCCTTCGCCGGATGGGTCAGCACATGACCTTGTCCACGCAGAGCACCCCGCACGGGTTCGTCGCGATCGAGGCCGACGCATCGATCTTCGACCAGCTGGACGCGATTGGGCGGCACACGCGAGACGGCATCGAGATCACCGATCAGATGGTCATGGGGCTGGCGGCCGTTCGGGCGCTGGGCGAGTTCGAGTTCTTGAACGCCACGTTCGCGGGCGACGAGTTGGTCGTGCACCGGACGGTGAATCTGGGCTTCATGCGCGAGGTCTTGCGCGACGGCATGCTGGTGCCGGTCGTGCACGCGGCGGCCGGACTCACACTGCGGGCACTCGCGCGACGAGTCCACGAGCTCTTCGAGCGCGTCACGACGCGCCAACTCACGACCGATGACCTCATGGGCGGGACCTTCACGCTCGTCGGTCCGACGGGCCCGGACTCACTCTGGACCAACCCGATCATCATCCAACCCGAGGTGGCGGTGCTCTCCATGGGCGCCGTCCGTCGGGTGCCGGTCGTCCTCGAGGACGGCGTATCGGTGGGTGTTGGTCGTCGTGTGGTCATCGGGCTGTCATTCGATCACCGGGTCTGTGAGCCGTTCACGGCGACCGCGTACCTCGAGCGGGTGGCCGAGTTGCTCGCCGGATTCGACCTAGTCAGCGAGCACTAGATGCTGCGCCGCCGCCACGTTGGACGGGTGACCTTCCGTGAGGCGAACGACCTCCAGCGGGCGTTTATGGAGGCGGCGGACGACTACGTCCTCGTGATGGAGCACCCGCCGACGTACACGTTGGGCATCCGTGCCGTTCCCGAGCACTTCCTCATCCCGCCGTCGAGCCTTGACGCGGATGTCGTGGAGGCCGACCGGGGCGGCGACGTCACCTATCACGGACCGGGACAGGTAGTCGCGTGGGCCATCGTCACCGTTGACGACGCGCCGGGGGCGGGCCGCGAGCACGTCGGTCGCTTGGAGGACGCCGTCATCGCCACCGTCGTGCACTTTGACCCCGAGGGCAAACTCGGTCGGGTGGGACGACTCGAGGGCTATCCCGGAGTCTGGGCCAGGTTGGACGAACAACCGATCAAGATCGCGGCCGTGGGCGTGCGCACCGAACGCAATCGATCGGGTCATCGTCGGACCCTGCACGGCGTCGCACTCAACGTCGACGTCGACCTGAAGGCGTTCGCCGCGATCGTGCCGTGTGGTATCCCCGACAAGCCCGTCGGCTCGATGCGCTCACTCGGGCTCGACGCGTCATTCGCTGACGTCGAGGAGTTCCTGGGCGCGACGCTCGATTCGGCCCTCGGTGGGCCGGGCTCGGTCGCCGCGGTCGACCGCAGCGGCGCGACCTCGACGTCCGAACGGCCGTTGCTACGCCGACTACGTAAAGCCGGTGTCGATCCTGACGCCGGTGTCGAGTTGCGCTCGCGCAAACCCTCGTGGCTTCGCATCGAGGCGCACATGGGCACCGAGTACCAGTCGCTTCGCAAGTTGACCGATGACCTACGCCTCGTGACGGTCTGTGAAGAGGCGGGATGTCCGAATATCTACGAGTGCTGGGCGTCGGGTACCGCGACGTTCATGGTGAACGGTGAGCGATGCACGAGGGCGTGCGGCTTCTGCCTCATCGACACCCGCAAGCCGCTGCCGCTGGACCCGACCGAGTCCGATCGGGTCGCCGAGGCCGTGGTGCGACTCGGGTTGCGCCACGCGGTGATCACGTGTGTCGCCCGCGACGACCTGGCTGACGGTGGCGCGGGTGCTATCGCCGCTTGCGTCACCGCGATCCGTGAACGTTCGCCCGAGACGGCCGTCGAAGTGTTGATTAGTGACCTCAAAGGCGATCTCGCGAGCCTGCAGTTGATCCTCGACGTGCGCCCCGACGTGGTCAACCACAACATCGAGACGGTGGCACGACTCCAACGGGCCGTCCGCCCGAGTGCGGGGTACCTGCGATCACTGACGGTTCTCGCGCGCGCCGGCGCGCAGGGCCTGACCACCAAGTCGGGCATGATGGTCGGCCTCGGCGAGACCGTCGAAGAAGTCGAGGAGACCCTCGCGGACCTGGCGGCGGTCGGGGTCTCGATCGCGACGATCGGTCAGTACGTCCGTCCCACGGCGAACCACGTGCCAGTGGCGCGGTGGTGGGAACCAGCCGAGTTCGAGGACTTGGCCCGTCGTGGCCGTCGCCTGGGGCTAAACCACGTGCAGTCCTCGCCGCTCACGCGTTCGAGCTACCACGCCGGTGAGGCGTTGCGCGAGGCGACGCCGCTGCCACTACCGGCGCGTCGATAGCGCGCAACGTCGCTAGTACTGGTTCGTGTTGGCGACCGACGGCGTCGTGTCGCCCGCGGGGCCGGCGCCGAAGCGGGCGAGGAGGTTGATCGTCGCGCGACGGATCACGTTGGTGACCCCGGGTATCGCCGCCGGCACCCAGAAGTCACCCAGTCGCGGCGCGTCAGACAGGTCGAACACCCAGTGCCCGGTGCCGCTCGCGAAGACGCCGCCCTGTCGGGGTTCGGCGACGTAGGTGGCGTCACTGATGCCACCGCCGACGTTGGAGTGTCCAAGGATCTGCACGTTGGCCGGATTCGTCACGGCGGGGTTGTAGTGGTTGAATTCGCCCCCGAGCGCGCCGGCGAGGACCGAGCCGTTGCGAACACCCGTGCCGCGCCAGAACCAGGAACCGGCGTCCACGACCGTTAGCGACCCCGTACCGTCGACACCACCGTAGATCGAGCCGGTGAAGGTGCTCTCGGGGGTGTCTGAGGGGTACTGGCTCCAGTTCACGGTCGCCAGTGAGGGGTTGGTGGCGGTGATCGGGTCGGCGGTCGAACGGTAGTTGATCATCAACCGGTCGGCGCCGTTCACGCTCGGCTCGAAGCGGATCTTGCGGTAGCAGAAGTTCGCGCCGAAGAACGCCACGTTGACACCGTGATCGACCCCGTTGACGGCGGCGGCGCGCATCGCGGGTGAGTAGTACTCGTCGTGGCCGAGCGAGAGCAACGCCCGGTGCCGCGTCAGGCTGGCCCCGCGCTCGTGCAGGTCGATGTCGGTCCAGTAGGTGAGGTCGAGTCCCAGCTGCTCGGCGAGGAACAGG
>JAJZSM010000005.1:11031-13710 GCA_021849765.1 Actinomycetes bacterium
AATGCCCGGTCGTAGGGTCGGTTGAAGGAGACCCGCACGGCGCGGTTGGCGTCACTGACCGTCACGCTGCCGACCGGCGTGGCTTGGCGGTAGAGGCTGAAACCACCCCAGGTGTTGTAGGCCTGCCACGTGGTGACCGAACTCATGTAGACAAAGGCGGCCCGCGACGAATCGTCTCGCACGAGAAACGGCACGAAGCGGAACTGGTGCTCGGCGTTCTCCAGGCGCACCAGGTACTGGCCCGGTGCGTATCGCTCGTCGGTGAGGACGCGGAACGAGGCCGGCCACCGGCAGTCGACGGTGCCGTACTGGTCCGGTGCCGGCATGGGCCGCGCGTGGCCGGCGAGGTCGAGCCGGGTCTCGATGAGCCGGGCTCCGAGCCCCTGGTAGTAGCCCATCCGGTAGACCTTGATCGAGTAGGTCGGTGACGTGGTGCTCACGAAGAAGGTGATCGTCTGGCCCAGGTTGATGCTGGTGGCGCTGGCGTAGCCCTCGAGGTCGCCCGCCGTGGCCGCGACGCCACGGAGCCACGAGCCGTCACCGGGTCGCACGTTCTCGCGCCGGACCCACTGCGTGGTCAAGTCGGCGGGAAGGACCGAGGCCCCGCTCGCCGTGGGATCAAGGGTCGACGCGATCGCGAATGCGCCAGCGAGCGCGCCAACGCCCCGAAGGACGTCGCGCCGGGAGGGAACGGACGCCACGACGGAAGTTTAGATTGCGCACGTGGCGACTAAATGGCAGCCTTCACGCGATGAAGTACTTCGCCGACGGGTGGTGGCAGATGATGGCGTCGGTGGTCTGCTCGGGGTGGAGTTGGTAGCCCTCGGAGACCTCGACGCCGATGCGCTCGGCTCCGAGCAGCTGGGCCACCTTCGCGTTCTCGGTGAGGTCCGGGCATGCGGGATAGCCCCACGAGTAGCGCCCGCCGCGGTACTGCTGGCGGAAAAGGCCGGCCAGGCTCGGACCATCCTCGTCGGCGAAGCCCAACTCCTCGCGGATACGTCGGTGCCAGAGTTCGGCGAGCGCCTCGGCCATCTCGACGCCGAGCCCGTGCAACAGCAGGTACTCGGTGTAGCGATTCTCGCTGAACAAGGACTGGGTGCGCTCGGAGACCCTCGGCCCCATGGTGACCAGCATGAAGCTCGCGTAGTCCCGTTCGGAGCTGTCCACGGGCCGGAAGAAGTCGGCGATGCAGAGGTAGGGATCGTGGTCCTGGCGCGGGAAGTTGAAGCGTGTCGCCTCAGTCATTCGGGTGTCATCGGTGTAGATGACCAAGTCGTTGCCGTCGGCCGCGGCGGGGAAGTGGCCCCAGACGACCTGGGGCACGAGCAGGTCGTCGCGCTTGACGATCGCCAACTGCTCGCGCAACGTCGCGCGGACGCGTTCCTTGAACGCCGGGTCTCCCTCGCCGTTCTCAGGACGGAAGCCCCACTGGTTGCGGAAGAGGGCCGTGAGATTGAGGTACTCGCCGATCTCGTCGATCGACATCCCCTTGGCCACGCGGCTGCCGAGGAACGGTGGCGTGAACAACGGGTTGTCGAGGGGAACTGACGGGCTGCGAGCGGGCAGGTCCGTGCGCGTCGTTGGGCCGTCGGTCGGGATGCGGCGGTGGACCTTGCGCGTCGAGAGCTCTCGACCGAAGGCGTCGTCCTCCTCGTTGTTCTTGCGCATCTCGCCGAGTCGGTCCAGTACGCGGAGCCCTTCGAAGGCGTCCTTGCCGTAGAAGACCCGGCCCTGGTAGACGCCGCGCAGGTCCCGTTCCACGTAGGTGCGCGTCAATGCCGCGCCGCCGAGCAGCACCGGCACGTTCGCCATCCCGCGTTCGTTCATCAGTTCGAGGTTCTCGCGCATGATGAGCGTCGACTTGACTAAGAGCCCGCTCATCCCGAGTGCGTCGGCGTGATGTTCGTCGACCGCCTGGAGCATCTCATTGATGCCGACCTTGATGCCGAGGTTGATGACCTCGTAGCCGTTGTTCGTGAGGATGATGTCGACGAGGTTCTTACCGATGTCGTGGACGTCTCCCTTGACGGTGGCGAGTACGACTCGCCCGCGGCCGCCCTGGTCGCTCTTTTCCATGTGGGGCTCGAGGTGCGAGACGGCGGCCTTCATCGTCTCAGCGCTCTGCAGGACGAAGGGGAGCTGCATCTCACCGGTCGCGAACAGTTCGCCCACCTCGCGCATCCCGTCGAGCAGGATGTCGTTGACGATGGCGAGGGGCGACTGACCCTCGCCGAGCGCCTCGTCGAGGTCGGCCTCCAGGCCCGCTCTCGCGCCGTCGACGATGCGTCGGCGCAGACGATCGTTGAGCGCCATGTCATCTAGGGGGCTCTGCGTCGAGCCCGTCGACTTGGAGCCGTCGAAGATCTCAAGCAGCGCGGTCAGCGGGTCGTAGTCCTCGCGACGTCGGTCGTAGATGAGATCCAGGCAGATCTGGCGAGCGTCGTCGTCGATGCGCGCCAGCGGCAGGATCTTGGATGCGTGCACGATTGCGGCGTCGAGACCGACCTGGGCACACTCGTGGAGGAACACGCTATTGAGCACCTGGCGCGCGGCGGGGTTGAGCCCGAACGAGACGTTCGACAGACCGAGAATCGTGCGTACGCCCGGGAGCTCGGCCTTGATACGTCGGATCGCCTCGATGGTCTCGATGCCGTCACGGCGGGATTCGGCCATGCC
>JAJZSM010000005.1:13720-14435 GCA_021849765.1 Actinomycetes bacterium
GTGGATCGATGAAGATGTCACGCGCGTCGAGTCCGTAGCGCGACACCGCGAGGTCGGTGATCGCCCGAGCGGCGCGCACCTTCCAGTCGGCGGTGCGGGCCTGGCCATCTTGGTCGATGCAGGTTGCGACGACGGCCGCGCCGAACTCTGCGGCGAGGCTGAGGAACCCGTCGAGTCGGGTGCCGGGACCATCGCCCTCTTCGAGATTGACCGAGTTGAGGATCGCCTTGCCGCCGAGCCACGTGAGCGCCTCGCGTGCGACCGGGGTCTCGGTTGTGTCGACCATGATGGGGACTGACGACTGAGTGGCGAGGCGGCTCATCACCTCGGCCATGTCACGCACGCCATCGGCGCCGGTGTAGTCCACACAGACGTCAAGAATGTGCGCGCCCTCGCGGATCTGGTCGCGACCGATGGTCACACAGGTCTCCCAGTCACCGGCGAGCATGGCCTCGCGGAACTTCTTGGATCCGTTGGCGTTGGTTCGTTCACCGACGAGCAGCACCGATCGATCCTGTTGGTAGGGGGTGGAGGAGTAGATCGACGCGACTCCCGGTTCCAGCACCGGTTCGCGTCGGCGACGCTCCAGCGGACGGATGGCCTTGACAACGTGGGCGAGGTGCTCAGGTGTCGTGCCGCAGCAACCGCCCACGACGTTGATCCCGTACTCGGTGACGAAGCGTGCGTGGTGCTCGGCGAGCGCCTCGGGTGTGAG
>JAJZSM010000005.1:14445-18195 GCA_021849765.1 Actinomycetes bacterium
CACGAGACGGGCAACGGCGCCGACTCGGCGAGTTGGCGAAGCGGCTCGTACATCTCAACCGGTCCGGTTGCGCAGTTGATGCCGATGACGTCAATGCCGAGCGGCGTGAGGGCCGTGATCGCGGCACCGATCTCGGTGCCCGGGAGCATGCGACCGGTGAGTTCGATGGTCACCTGGGCCTGGATCGGGACGATCCGGCCGTGTCGGGCCATGGCGCGGTGGCACGCGGCGATCGCGGCCTTGCCGGCGAGCAGGTCGAACATTGTCTCGACGAGTAGCAGGTCGACGCCGCCTTCGAGCAGGCCGTAGGCGAGCTCCTCGTAACTGGCGACCAGGTCGTCGTACCTGATCTGACCGAGGGTCGGGAACTTGGTGCCCGGACCGATCGAGCCGGCCACGAACCGCGGCGAGCCAGGGCTGGCGTAGCTGTCGGCCGTGCGACGCGCGATTGTGGCCGAAGCGATGGCGAGCTCGTGGGCACGATCGGCGATGCCGTACTCGCCAAGAACGGTTGAGAAGGAGCCGAAGGAGTCGGTCTCGATCACGTCCACGCCGACGTCGAGGAATGAGCGGTGGAGCCGTTCGATGGCTTGGGGCTTGGTGATCGTCAGGATCTCGTTACAGCCCTCGAAGGCCTCGCCGCCGAAGTCGTCTGCGGACAGGTTCTGCAATTGGAGGTTGGTCCCGGTCGCCCCGTCGTAGATCAGTACCCGTTCGGCCAGGGCGTTCAAGTAGGGGTTATCGGCGGCGGGCTTGGCGTAGGGGATGATCGAGTCCATGCAGTCGCCAGGCTACCGGTGGCCCATTCGTTCACTACGCTGAATTCGTGAAGATTTACACCCGAGGTGGCGACGACGGGACCACCGGACTGTATTTCGGCGGACGCGTGGCCAAGAGTTCTCACCAGATCGAGCTGAACGGTGCGGTCGATGAAGCGCAGGCCGCGCTCGGCTGGGCGAGATCCTTGAGCGAGCCGGGTGGTCGACTCAATGAGCTGCTGGTCTCGCTTGAACGGGACCTGTGGGTCCTCATGGCCGAGGTGGCGACGCTGCCCGAGAACCGCCACAAGCTTGTGGCGGACAAGTCCATGGTGAGCGCCACCATGGTGACGCGACTGGAGACCACGATCGACGAGCTCTCGGCCGAGACCACGATGCCGAGTGAGTTCGTCGTCCCGGGCGAGAACCAGATGTCCGCCGCCCTCGACGTCGCGCGGACCGTTGTGCGCCGAGCCGAGCGCACCGCCGTCGACTACCCCCTCGTCGAAAGCCACATTGTGGCGTACCTGAACCGCTTGAGCGACCTCGTGTGGACCATGGCCCGATGGGCCGAGGGGCCGAGTCATCGCACGGCACGGTCGCACTGAGGAGGAGCCATGCCCCGTATCGTCCACGTCGTCGCCACCGCCGACGCCTTGAATCGCGCGACGGTCCTCGTGCCCGTGATCGTCCGCGACGGCGCGGCGTCCCTCGACGCCGCGATCCCGACCACGATCGGTGGCGTCGAACTCGTCGAACACCTGGACGAGGCGTGGTGCCGCCGTCACGGTTTGACCAGCGTGGCGGGAACGAACGCAGTCGTGCGCACGTTCGAGGGACCAACGCTCGTGCTGGTGTCGGTGGGCGCGGGTGACGCCGAGGGCTACCGGTCGGGTGCGGCGGCTGGGGTGCGCCTCGCGGGCCAGGACGCCATCGGCTTCCTGCTGGCAGTCGGTGAATCGCCCGATGCCGGCCCGGCCGCCCAGGCCGTGGCCGAAGGAGCGGTCCTCGCGTCCTTTGACTACAAAGACGAAACGGATCGACCGTTCGACCTGGCCGTGCTCGCGACGCCACTGCCCTCAGTCGCTACGCACGACGCCGTCGTCGAGGGGGCGCGTCGTGGGTCGCTCATCGCCGACGCGGTCAATTGGGCGAGGCGGCTGATCAACACGCCGGCCGGTGACCTGCCACCACGTGAGCTCGCGAGTCGCGTGATCGAACGGCTCGAACGTCGTCCTCGGGTCACCGTCGAGGCCTGGACCGAGTCGCGTATCCGCGCCGAACGGCTCGGCGGCCTGCTCGGGGTCGGTCAAGGCTCGGCCCAGCCGACGAGGCTCGTCTTCGCCTCCTACGACCCAGAACCCGGCGCTGCGCTCACCCACGTCGCGCTCGTGGGTAAGGGTGTCACGTTCGACTCCGGCGGTCTCTCACTCAAGCCCGCCGAGTCCATGATGGGGCAAAAGACCGACATGTCCGGCGCCGCCATCGTCCTGGCAGCACTCGACGTGCTGAGCGAACTAGGGATCCGCGTGCGCGTCACGGCTATCGCCCCCATGACCGAGAACCTCACAGGGGACAAGGCGGTCAAGCCCGGCGACGTCCTCGCGATTCGAAATGGTCTCACCGTCGAGGTGCTCAACACCGACGCCGAGGGTCGACTGATCCTCGCCGACGCGCTCAGTCTCGCGGCCGAGGCTCAACCCGATGTCATCGTCGATATCGCGACACTGACCGGCGCTCAACGAGTCGCCCTCGGCGACGAGGTTGCCGCAGTGTACGCCACGAGTGACGACCTCGCCGCCGCGGTGATGGCGTCGGGTGCGCGCAGCGGCGAACAGGTGTGGCGCATGCCACTCACCGAGTCCTACGCCGCGCAACTGGAGTCGGACGTGGCCGATCTCAAGAACATCGGCAAGACCGGCGTCGCCGGATCGGTGGTCGCGGCGCTGTTCCTTCGGCGCTTCACGGCCGGGCGGCCGTGGGTCCACTTCGACATCGCCGGACCCGGCCGCTCCGATGCCGTGCGCGGCTACGTCAACAAGGGCGGTACGGCCTTCGGCCTGCGCACGATCGTCGACTTGGTCACGGGGCTCGCTCGGGACTGACCTCGACACGACGGACGCGCGCACCGCGCGCGGGGACGGTCCGGTCAAGGGACCGCGAACGGTGGTCGTGGCCGTCGGGCCGGCCGATCAGTACCGACGCGAATAACGACTCATCAGGCGCCCCGACCCAGTCGAGGACTTCGGCGTCGCGCCGGAAGTTGCCCCAGATCGTCGCCGACCACCCGCCCTCTTCGAGTAGGAGCAGTAGGGCCATCGTGGCCATCGCGGCGTCGGTGTGCCAGTACGGGATCGGCCACGCCGCCATCGCTGACAGTCCCGAGGATCGCTTGTCGGCCTCGCCGTATCGCTCGAGGTAGTCCTGCGGCCGTGAGGTGACCAGCACGACGGCACCGGCGCGCGCGAGGCCGGGCGCGCGCGGCGAGGCTCGGCGCCACTGCGGGTCGGTCGCTCGTTCGAAGTACGCGCCCACCAGGTGCGCGCCGATCGTGTGCATGCGCACGCCCGCGCTGTTTCCCGCGGTCGGCGTCCACAACGCGGTGGCGCAGGTCTCGTCGAGCCACTGGGGGTCGACGGGCGTCGCGTCAAAGGAGCGGACCATCCTTCGTTGAGCGAGGAGTGTCGCGAGGTCCATGGTCGGAGGTCTAGCACGCGCGGTGCCAGGAATCTCGACCGGGCCGGTAGGATTTTGCCAAACGAAGGAGCGACCCTTGCCAACACCACGCGAGTTACTCAACGCGGCCAAGCAGGCGATTCGTGAGGTTGAACCGAGCGACGTCGCGGCTCGACTGGACTACTACCGAATCCTCGACGTGCGCGAGCCCGACGAACACGAGCAGGGGGCCGTGCCCGGTGCGGTGCACATTCCGCGCGGGAACCTCGAGTTCTCCGTCGAGTCACGCCTGACTGACAAGCACGCGCCTATCGCC
>JAJZSM010000249.1 GCA_021849765.1 Actinomycetes bacterium
GATCCGACCACCCTTCTCGGTCTGGATCTGGTCCCGGACGGCCGAAAACCCCGAGTGACCAGTGAGTCGAAACTCGCCAGCCCCTCGGGGTTTCCGAGGCACACCGCCCGTCGGTCCGTGTCGGACAGACCGCCGCGCGATGGCGGGTACTCCACGTCATTCGTCGTACGAACAGCGGACCGAACTCCGCTGCCCGGTGGGAGCTCCATCCCTCTTGCGAGGTCCCTCGCCCCTCCGTCGGCGTCCCCTTTCGGTTTCGCCGATCGTCGACCGGTACTACGTGGACTACGAGTGACACTGTGTCAGGACGCCGCGATCGGCGCCACCAGAAATCCGACTCCCACAGACTTTTGCCCATGTTCTGACTACTTATCCACTGAATTCTCCCCCGTCAAGGTCGTTCTCCACCGCATAGTCGCACGTTATCCACAGGCGGGTCGTGAGCCCAACCTCCACACGATCAGACCTCCAACGACAGCGTGACCTTCGCCCCTGGATCGATGCTGCACGAGCGCCTACACCGGTACGTGAAGCCCGCCACGATTCACCGAAGTCGCGGCCATCGAGGGAGGATCATGGCACTCACCACCGACGCGGCGGCGTCACGCGACGGCACGCCAGCCGAGTCCACGCGCAACCAGCAGAGGGCCCACGCGCTGGGTCTCACGTCATCCACGGGACTGGTCGTCGGCAGCATCGTCGGCACCGGCGTGTTCACGATGCCCGCCGTCCTGGCCGGCGCGGGCACGATGTCGCTCGTCGTACTCGGCGTCATCGCGGTGGGAGCTCTCCTCCTCGGCGTGCTCTTCGGTCAACTGACCCGACGCGTCGCCAACAGCGACGGCGGCGTCTACGCGTACGCCCGCCATGAGTTCGGCGACTTCGCCGGCTACCTCGTGGGGTGGTGCTACTGGATCCAGTCCTGGGCGGGCAATGCCGCCATCGTCTCATCCTGGGTCTTCTACGTCGACGCCCTCTTCCACATCACGCCCAACGGAATGGGCAATTGGGGCATCGCCATGGTCGGGCTGTGGGTGCCCGCCGTCGTCAACCTGGTCGGCGTGCGCCAAATGGCCTGGTTTCAGAACCTGACGGTGGTGCTCAAGTTTCTCCCGCTCCTCTTCGTGGGCGTGGTGGGCTGGTTCTTCGTCCGTTCCGCCAACTTTGGTCCCTTCAACGCCTCCGGGGGGAGCCTCTACAGCGGCATCGGTATCGCGGCGGGGGTG
This sequence comes from Actinomycetes bacterium, assembly GCA_021849765.1. The sequence goes on from JAJZSM010000249.1 coordinate 1,227, forward strand.
GCCCTCTTCTCCTTCATTGGGGTGGAGGCCGCCGCCGTCACGGCCAAGCGGGTGCGCGATCCGCGCCGCAACGTCGGTCGAGCCTCGATCACGGGAACCGCGGCCAGCGCCGTGCTCTACGTGCTGGTGTCCGCCGCCGTCATGGGCCTGGTCGCGCACCACGGACTCGTCAACAATGGCGCCCCCTTCGTCAACGCCTTCGAGTCGATCTTCTCGCAGGGAGCCTGGGCGGGCAGGCTCGTCGCCGTCCTGGCGGTCATCTCGGGGATCGGCGCGCTCAACGGCTGGACGCTGATCGTCACCGAGACGTCGCGCGCGATCGCGAAGGACGATCTGTTTCCCCGACCCTTCGCGTGGGCCGACCACAAGGACACCGCGTGGTTCGGAATCCTCATCGGCACCGGCCTCCCGTCGCTGCTCATGCTCTGGCGATACAGCACCAGCTCCGGCCTGACGATCTTCACGTACCTCGTCGACCTCTCCGTCGTCACCGTGGCGATCCCGTACTTCTTCTCGGCCATCGCCCAACTCACGTACCTGGTCTCGCGACGGCGCCGGGTCGAGGGCTGGCGGCTCGCGCGCGACCTCACGGTGGCTGGAGCCAGTGTCCTGTTCTCACTCTGGGTGACGTTCGCGTCGGGCTACCAGGTCGTGTACCAGGCGATGCTCGTGCTTCTGATCGGGCTCGTTCTCTACGCGTTCCTCAACGCCCGCCGCGAACGCCTCGGGGAGGCCGCCGAGCCCGTCGAACTCCCGACTGAGGTTGCGTCAGCCCCGGGCGTCTGAGACGACCACAATTCCACGACCGTCGCGACGTGATCGCGGACCATGTCGCGACGGGAATCCGCGAGGCGACTGCCCGTCAGTCAGTCACGTGCCTCGGCGGGCGGGCGCACGACGACGACCGTGCAGTGAGCGTGGCTCGCACAGTGATTGCTCACCGACCCGATCAGCATCCCCGTGAACTCTCCGTGACCCCGGCTGCCCACGACCAGCAGATCAGCGCCCTGGGACAGATCGACCAGCGTCGACGCCGGCGGCCCCTTGACCGCGCTGGCGCGGATCGAGACCGACGGGTGCGCCACGTGCACCGGCGCGACGGCGTCCTCAAGGATTCGACGAGCGTCAGCGTCGGGATCGTACTCCGCCGGCAGCGTGAACGGGACGCCGTAGCTGTTGGGCCACTCCCAGGTCGTCACCACCTCCAACGTCGACGACGTCAGCTCCGCCTGACGCGCCGCCCACTCCAGTGCCGCCAGCGAGTCGGACGATCCGTCGATCCCCACCACGATGCGTGGTGACACCGCTGTCGTCGTCATATCCACCTCCCCGTCGTGACGCCCGTCGGCGCCCGTCTCCACCCTACCGAGGCACCTCACGCCGACACCGTGGATCGTGGCCGAAAGTGACCTACGGCCCTACAGGGTCGCCGGGTGACGACCCATACTGAGAACGGCGGCCTGCTAGTGCGACAGTTCGCCAAGGAGAGCATCATGGCTGTTGTCCTGCATCGCGCGTCACCGGTGGAGTGGAGCAACTTCCCGTTAGCCGATCGTTGGCGCCGGTTCTTCGAGACCGACGAGGGCGACGGCTGGCTGCCGGTGGAAGAGTTGCGTGACGGCGACACGATCGTCGTTCGCGCGGAGATTCCCGACGTCGACCCCGACAAGGACGTGGACATCACGACCGAGGACGGCGTCGTGCGGATCCACGCTCACCGTGAGCAGCGGATCAAGCACGCCGAGGGTTCGGGCTATCGCAGTGAGTTCCGCTACGGCGAGTTCACCCGCGAGATCGCCCTGCCCGAGGGCGTCGACCCGAAGTCCGTGTCGGCGACCTACCGTGACGGCATCCTGGAGGTGCGGATTCCCAACCCCCAAAAGCCAGCCGCTGCTCCCACGAAGGTAGCGATCTCGCGCGGGTGATCCGCGCGAGTCGGTTGGGTCAGGTATCGATGACGGTCCCCGCCTCTCCGGCCAGGAGGGCGGGGGCGTCACCGAGGCGCCCGATCATGGCGCGACCGTGAGTCGCGCTGACGAACCGGCAGGCGGCCTCGACCTTGGGCCCCATGGACCCGGGCGCGAAGGAGTGGGCGCGCAGTTGCGCCACCGTCGTGTGGCGCAGGGGTCGCGCCTCGGGCGTGGCGTAGTCCAGTTCGACGGCGT
>JAJZSM010000250.1 GCA_021849765.1 Actinomycetes bacterium
GCGTCGAGGTGGCCACGCCCTTCGGCGATCTGGAACCGGTCCGAGATCGTCGTCGCCGAGAGCGCCGGCAGTTTCGCGCTTTCAGCCCAGTACTGTCCGTAGCTCGCCAGCGCTCGGTCGACGAAACGCTCGATGAGCGGACCGTCCGCCTCGGGCGTCGCGTCGAGGGCGTGCGCGAGGTTGACCGCGAGGTTCCGTCGGGCGTCGGCTATACCCAGGGAACGAGCGATACGTCGCGCAACCGCCACCGCGACCGACTCCGGCACCCGTTCGATTAGCGACCCAAGCGATCGGTAGACCGCGACGCGGACCCGCCCAGCCACGATCAATGACGCGAAGCGCGAGTCAACGCCCGCCTCGTTCGACCGACGTTGCGGTGCGCACGGGTGACGGGGCGATGCAACGGATCAGGTCGCGCGGCGACCCGCCAGACTCGCAGGAACCGACCGCCCGCCGTCATGGCGGTCAAGACCAGCATCACCCATAGGACGGGCACGAAGATCTGCGTCGCGAGCAGGGCCACACCCAACAGGATCATCCGCTCGGCGCGCTCCATGAGCCCACCCTTGGCCGACAGTCCCAGACTCTCAGCCTTGGAGCGCTGATAGGAGATGAGGAACGTCGTGGTCATGATCGCGAACGGCAGCAGGACGAGCTGGCCGTGGTCATGCGCGGTCAAGTAGTACGCGACGCCACCCATCAAGAGTGCGTCTGACACTCGATCGATCACCGAGTCGAAGAAACTCCCCCGTTGGCTCGCACGGTGTGACGCCTTAGCCACGGCACCGTCGAGCATGTCGTGGAAACCGGTCAGCGCCAACAGCAGAATTGCGAGGTAGTGGTACCCGACGCCGATCGACCACGCGGTCAGCGCCGCAAAGACGAGACCCGACCCGGTGAGGACGTCGGCCGAGACGCCTCGGCGGACGAGCCATTGACCCACGGGTGCCGTGGTGGCGTCGACCGACTTACGGAAATTGCCATCGAACATTGATCCCCCGGATCGTCTCCACAATTCTATCGGCGGCGGCGCTCACGCCTCTGTTTCCAGGTATGGACGGACCTTATTCCAGGTCGACGCGAGGGATTCGGGGAGCACCCGGACCTCGCCGATCGTGGTCATGAAGTTCGTGTCGCCGTTCCAGCGCGGCAGCACGTGCGCGTGCAGGTGCTTGGGGATACCGGCCCCGGCGGCGACACCGAGGTTCATCCCAACGTTCATCCCCTCGGCGCCGTAGGCGCCGTCGAGGGCTCGCGCCGTGCGTCGGATCGTCAGGCTGAATTCCAGGTACTCCTCGTCGCCCAGCTCCACCAATCCCGCGACGTGTCGTAGCGGCAGCACGAGCACATGGCCCGAACCGTAGGGGAAGGCATTGAGCACCACGAACGTATGGTTCCCGCGCCAGAGGACGCCGGTGGACTCATCGACCGGCTGGGCCGCCAGTACGCAGAAGACGCACGCGACGTCCTCGCGGGCGTTGGCCACCACGTCATCGCCGCTGACGTAGCCCTCACGCCACGCCGCCGAGAACCGTTCGAGTGGCACTTACTCGTCCTCGGGTGCGCCGTGAGCGGCGATCTGCACGACGAGCGCCCCCACGAAGTCGTCCAGGGCGACCGCCCGGTCGGGGTCGTTGGACCCTCGGGCGTTGACCCCGACGGTGCGCGCGCGAACATCCTCGTCGCCGACGACAAGGATGTAGGGAACCTTCTCCAGTTTGGCGCGCCGGATGCGCGCCCCGAGGGGCTCGGTCGCCTCTTCGAGCGCCGCGCGAACGCCCTGGGCGCGCAACTCGCCCACCACGACACGCGCGTAGTCATCGTGATCATCGCGCACACCAAGGACCCGAACCTGCTCGGGCGCGAGCCACGTCGGCAGATTTCCGGCGTAGTGCTCGAGCAGCACCCCGAAGAACCGCTCGATCGAGCCGAACAGTGCGCGGTGCAACATGATCGGCCGGTGCCGTTGATTGTCGGCCCCCACGTACTCGAGGTCGAAACGTTCCGGGTGGTTGAAGTCGCACTGGATCGTGCTCAGCTGCCAGGTGCGTCCGATCGCATCTCGTACGTCGATGTCGATCTTGGGCCCGTAGAACGCGGCGTCACCCTTCTTGATCTGGAACGGCAGCCCGAACTTCTCGAGCGCCCGACGCAGCGCGTCGGTGCTCTTCTCCCAGATCTCGTCGGTGCCAACGTACTTCTTTGGGTCCTTCGTGGAGAGGTTCGCAGTGAAATCGGTGAACCCGAACGCTCGCAACACGCTCATGACGAACTCGAGCAGCGACGCGATCTCGTCCTGGAGTTGCTCCTCGGTGCAGTAGATGTGACTGTCGTCCTGGGTGAAGCCCCGGATTCGCATGAGACCGTGCAGAGTACCCGCGCGTTCGTAGCGGTAGACGGTGCCCAACTCGAACAACCGCAGGGGCAACTCGCGGTAGCTGCGCGCCCGGCTCTTGTAGATCAGGCAGTGCATGGGACAGTTCATCGGCTTCATGTAGTAGGTGCCGTTGTCGAGCTCCATCGGCGGATACATGCCGTCCTTATAGAAGCTGAGGTGCCCCGAGGTCTCGTAGAGCCGCTTGTTGGTCAGGTGCGGTGTCACGACGAACTCGTAGCCACCCTCGAGGTGCCGCGCCCTCGAGTAGTCCTCCATCTCCTTGCGGATGATGCCACCGCGCGGGTGCCAGACCGCGAGGCCACCCCCGAGCTCGGAGGGGAAACTCAACAGGTCGAGGTCGGTGGCCAGGCGCCGATGATCGCGCTTCTCGGCCTCCTCGAGCTGGTGGAGATGCGCGGCGAGGGCCGCGTCGGACTCCCACGCCGTCCCGTAGATGCGCTGCAACTGGGGACGGTTCTCATCACCTCGCCAGTAGGCGCCCGCGACCCGCATCAGCTTGAAGTGGCCGAGTCGACCCGTGGACGGGACGTGGGGGCCACGGCAGAGGTCCACGAATCCGCCGGCGTTGGCGTAAGCCGAGACCACCGACTGGCTCGCCACCTCCTCCAAGTCCTCCTCAGCGGCGGTACCCGTCGCCACCCCGCGGATGATCTCGACTTTGAATGGTTGGTCCTTGAAGAGCTCGAGGCCGTCCTCGATCGAGTACTCCGAGCGGGTGAAGGGCTGGTCTTCGGCCATGATCGTGCGCATCATCGCCTCGATGACCACCAGGTCGTCGTCCGTGAAGTGGACGTCACCAGGCAACTCGAAGTCGTAGTAGAAACCATTCTCGATCGCCGGTCCGATCGCGTAGTTCGCACCGGGCCAGAGACGGGTGACGGCCTGGGCGAGCACGTGGGCGGTCGAGTGTCGCAGGATCTCGCGTCCGAGGTCGCTCGTGGGCGTCACGATGGCAACGTCGGCGCCATCGACCAGGGGCGTCGAGAGATCCG
>JAJZSM010000251.1 GCA_021849765.1 Actinomycetes bacterium
GCCACGAGTGCCGTGGTGCTCTGGTCCCAAGTGGCCAATCGGCTGGGGCTCGCCGACGTGGTCGTGCGAACGACCGACGGTCCTGGCCCAGGGCTTCACCCCACGCGATCGGCCACGTTGGTCGACCGTTGGAGCGGAGCGATTGTGGGTACCGTTGGCGAAGTCGATCCGCAGCTCGTCGAGGCCGTGACCGGGCATCAGGGTCGCCGTCTCGGCCTCTTGGACTTCGACCTCGACGTCCTCGCCGACACCGACGCGGTGCGACGACGCTCGACGCTCGCCGTCGTGCCGAGCCGGTACCCGAGTGCGGTCATCGACCTGGCCTTTGTGACACCCCAATCGGTGCACGCCGCTGACCTCGGTCACGACCTCGCCTCGTCGTCGCCGCTCGTGGAGTCGGTCGTGCTCTTTGACGTGTACCACGGCGCGGCACTCGCCCCGGGAACCCGGAGCCTCGCCTTCACGGTTCGTTTGGGCGCTACGGACCGGACGCTTAGCGACACCGAAGTGGCGAGCGCGCGCGAAGCGTTGATCGCCGTCGGCGCTGGTCACGGTGCAGTCTTGCGCTAGAACCTGGCCTAAGGTTGACGGGTAATGGCTGACGAGTTCGCACCACTCGGCACGGGGCGGCGCTTCAGCGCCCGTCGCCCGGTGCGGCTCAGCGACTGCGGACCGAATGGCTCACTGCGACCCGACGGCCTCGCGCGATATCTCCAGGACATCGCCACCGACGACTGGGACGACACGGGCATCGAGTCGAGCGACACCTGGCTGGTGCGGCGTGCGGCGTTCCGAGTTGTCGCTGGCGGGTCGTGGCCCCGCCTCGGGGACGAGGTGTCGCTCACGACGTGGTGTTCGGGCTCGGGGGCGGCGTGGGCGCAGCGGCGCACTGACGTTGCCTGCGGCGGCCGGGTCGCGATCGAGACGGTGGCGCTGTGGGTCCCCGTGAACCCCTCGGGTCACCCGGTTCGCATCGGCTCCGCCTTCTACGACGCCTACGGCGAGGGTTCGCGTCAGCGGGTTTCGGGTCGGGTGGAGCGAACCGAGCCCGGTGCCGATGCGGTCCGACGGCCGTGGCCGATTCGTCGCACCGATCTGGACGTCGTCGGCCACGTGAATAACGCGGCCCTGTGGTCACCGCTCGTCGAGGTCGCCCCGGAGCCGTTGGCTTACGGGTCGGTGACCTTCCACGGCTCGGTGGAGTTCGGCGAGGCGGTGACGCTCGTGAGCGAAGGCGCGCGCTGGTGGCTAACCGTGGATGAGCTCGTCCGCGTCGCTGGTGACTTTCTCCGCTGAGGATCCGCGACTGGTGGCGATCACGCTGCCCACGAGGACCAAGGGAAAGCCGATCAGGATTCCCGTCGTGATCGGCTCGCTGAGGAACACGACCCCGAGCACGACCGCCAGCGCCGTGTTCACGTAGGTGACGACGACGCTGCGCGTGGAGCCGACCTCTTGGACGAGTTCGAAGAAGGTGACAAAGGCGGCCGCGGTGCACGCGACGGCGAGGATCGCCACGGACTCCCAGGTCTCGTGGTCGACGTGGTGGGGCCAGTGCAGGATGCTCCACGGGAGCCACGCCAGTGCGACGACACCCGTCGCACCCGCGACGACCGCAATGCCGGGCACGTCCGCGAGTTTCGTGGCGAGCAGGATGGGTCCGAGGGTGTAGCCGATCGCGACGAGAAGCATCAGGCCGATCCAGCCAACGGAGCCGCCGTGGATACCCAAGCCGACGAGCAAGGCCACGCCGAGCGCGCCGACGCCGAGGCCGAGTAGCCGGCGACGACTGATGTGCTCCTCGGTGCGCCGGAACCGCTGCGCCACGACCGAGAACAGTGGAACGGCGCATATCAACAGGCTCGTCAGCGAGCTCGTGATGTGCTGCTCGGCGGTCGCCATGAAGTACCACGGCACGCCAAACTCGACGAAGGCAAAGACCACGATCCACCCGAAGTTGCGAACGATCGCACGGAATTGACCGCGGGCGATCACGAGCGGGAGCAGGAGCAGCGACGCGGGGCCCGTGCGTCCAAAGACCAGCACACCGGGGTCGAGTTGGCGAACGGCCACTCTGATCAGTAAGTATGGGATGCCCCACAAGACGGCCATCGTCGCGAAGAGCAACCAGCCGCGCCGTGACATGTGCTCAGCCTACTGTAGAAATTCGGTGTTGCGCAATTGTTCTCTCACATGCATAAAATGTCACTATGCGAGTCGGGATCATCGGAGCCACTGGATACGCCGGTGCGGAGGTGCTGCGGCTCTGTCTGACCCACCCGGCGATGGACGTCGTCGTGGCAACGGGGGAGTCCAACGCGGGCAAATCGGTAGCCGAGCACGTTCCGGCGCTCGCGGCGCTCGCTCCGACCCTCGTCTACGAATCGACCGACGCGGCGCTGGGAGCGGCGCTCGACGTGGTCTTCGTGGCCTTGCCGCACGGCCATAGCCAACGCCTGGTACCAGACCTGTTGGCGACCGGGGCCGCCGTCGTCGATCTCGGCGCCGACTTTCGCCTGAGCAATCCCGTCGAGTACGAGCGGTGGTACGGCCACGCGCACACGCGGCCCGACTTGCTCGGTCAGGCCCGCTACGGCCTCGTCGAACGGCACCGGTCCGAGCTCGTCGGTGCGTCGCTCATCGCCGCTCCGGGCTGCTATCCGACCGCGACGTCCTTGGCACTCGGGCCGTTCATCGACGCCGGCGTCGTGTCGCGCCGGGGGATCGTCGTCAACGCCCTCAGCGGCGTCTCGGGAGCGGGTCGGGGGACCTCTGATCGGCTGCACTTCGCACGCCTGGCGTCAAATGCCGAGGCTTACGGGCTGCTGGACCACCGGCACACGCCCGAGATGCAACAAGAGCTAGGCGCGGAACTGCTCTTCACGCCTCACCTCGTCCCGGTCAGTCGGGGAATGCTGGTGAGCGCGTACGCGCCGCTCATCGGCGGCGCGACCTTCGACCCACTCGACGTGCTCCACGAGGCGTACGACAGCGATCCCTTCGTGGTCGTCACGGTCGAGCCGCCCACGATGAAAGACGCCGTCGGCAGCAATCTCTGCTTCGTCTCGGCGCGCGTCGACGAGCGGACCGGCTGGCTGCTGGCGATGAGCTCGATCGACAACCTCTTGAAAGGGGCGGCGGGTCAGGCGATCCAGGCCTGGAACGTCGCCACGGGCTTTGACGAGGCGCTCGGACTGCCCCGCAGTGGCGTGACGCCGTGAGCCGGATCGTCGTCAAGATCGGTGGTCACGCGCTCGATCGACTGGACCCCGCCTCACCGATCTTGGGCGACCTCGCCGAGGACATTGGCGCGATTCGCACTGACACCCCCGCGGTCGTCGTGCACGGCGGCGGTCCGCAGATCGCGAGCCTGCTTGAGCGGGTCGG